>CAXTFT010000040.1:0-24702 GCA_964243585.1 uncultured Terriglobus sp. | reverse complement strand
TTGCGCTTGGTTTCACGCATGCGGGAGAGGCCGTCGGCAGAGGTGAACTCCGTCATGATCAGGCCGCAGCCGGACTGCTGGTTGCTGGTAACGGTTTCTACGTTGCTGGTTTCTATGTTTCTGTCCGGTGTTTCAGCGGTGGTAAACAGGGAAGCATTCTTGATAAAGCGGCGAAAGACGGTGTCCGTCACACCGGCCATGGGGGCCAGCACCGTCGCGGGTGCAATCCGCACGTTGCCGATGGTGAACTCCGCAGGCACGGCAGCGGGCATTGCCGCCGGTGGGGGGCGGTCGATGACGGCTGCGGCGTAGTCTTCCCAGTCCTTCTTCATGCTTCTTTACCCTCCCACCTGCAAAACGCCTCCGGCAAGCCGGAGGCGTTTTGCACTGTCCGGTGCTGGGGCTTACTTGGCGGCAGCGGCCACGGAAGAATCGCTCTTGGCAAACTTGCGCTTGAAGCGCTCGATGCGTCCTGCGGTGTCGATGACCTTGCTCTTGCCGGTATAGAACGGATGACAAACCGAGCAGATTTCGAGCAGGATGTCGCCCTTATGCGTGGAGCGGGTTTCGAAGGTATTGCCGCAGGCGCACTTGACATTGGTGGTGTTGTAGTTGGGATGAATTCCTTGCTTCGGCATGGTTCTGATCCAATCCTGTACGAAGTAGCCGTTCCGGCTCACGGTTCGCTTGCAGCGGTCTGCTCACGCCACATCGAAATTCCCGTCGCTCCACCGTAATGCGGCCCGCCAGTGTTGCAGGCGATCTTTAGATGCAGCAACACCAGCTATAGCTCCATTCTAACGTCAGCGTGCGCCGCGGGCAATCGTGCATGCTAAAGCCGGCGTGTGTGCCGACTGCCAGATGAGCCGGAGCAGGTTGCTGCATCGCGACCGTAACTGGCGTAACATTCCGGCACGGGGAGAGAAACCATGCGAATGACTAAGGAAGTGCGAAGCAACCGCGTTGCCATTGCCTTGCTGCTGGCCTGCGCGGCAGCAAGCGCCGGGGCGCAGACCACGCCAAGCGGGGCAGGTCGTCGCTCCAGGGACGCAGGGAAGGAAGGCCAGCGCCACACCCTGCAGTGGGCCCGAGACGACAGTAGCAGCCGCCAATGCAAATGACGCCAACTGCGTTGAGGCTGCACCCGGCTTCGTGGCACCGGTGCTGGACAATCCCACCGTGGAACACACCCGGAACGTCGTCGCGTTTGTTCGGGTAGACGCCGTCATACCAAAGCCGCCCGTTGCGATGCCGGAAGGCGACAGCTTCAGCGTGGTAGGGACCGCTACGCTGGTAAAGGTACGCCGTGCCGAACTGACAGACTGCCTTGCGACTGGCAAGCGCATCAGCACTCGCGCAAACGCATCCACATCCACCACCTGTCTTGACCGGAAGGGCGAACTACTTGCCTATGAGGAGTGCAAACCTGGTTCCTCCGAATGCATCGTCATGACCTCGCAGGAGACCGCAAAACAGCAGGGGAGTGCCAAGGCACAGTGAATACCGTAGGCCAACCCGGGTTGCCGGCAGATCTCGACGAGGTATGCTCGCGCTGCGACGGCCAGGGCATGCGCATTGTGGAGGACGCAGCCGGCAGACGTACCGCTGTGCCATGTGTCTGCCGTGCGCAGCGGCGGTCGCGAAGGGTGCTGACGCAGGCACGGATACCGCGCCGGTACGAGCACTGCACGCTTGACTCCTTTGAACCCTCGTACGCGGGCGGCGGCAATCGAAGCCTGAGCCGGTCCCTGATGGCGGCCCGAAGGTTTGTTGCTGATTACCCATTGGAAACCGATGGCACGGGACTATTGCTGACTGGATCGATCGGCGTGGGCAAGACCCATCTTGCAGTCGGCATGCTGCAGGCGCTGGTTGAAGAGCGTGGCGCAAGCGGCTTGTTCTATGACTATCGTGAACTGCTGAAGCAGGTACAGAACAGTTACAGTCCGCGCGTGGCATCCACCGAGCTTGAAATTCTCGCGCCTGTTTTCGATGCGGAAGTGCTTGTTTTGGATGAAATTGGGGCGTCCAAGCCTACCGACTGGGTTTGGGACACGGTGGCACACATTCTGAACACCCGTTATAACGACAAGCGCACGACCATCATCACAACCAACTACGCCAATCTGCCGCCGCTTGGAGTAGAGTCCGTGGACACGCTCCGTAACCAGGCACGAGCAGCCATGCGCGAAGAGACGCTGGGCGATCGCATTGGTGAACGCATGCGCTCACGCCTGCAGGAGATGTGCAGCGTGGTCGAGATGCGGGGCGAGGACTTTCGCCAAAAGGTGAAGGCCAACAGTGTTCGTGTCGCGGCAGAGGGTTAGAAGTTCAGCAGGCTCTTCAGAACCAGCAGGGCAAAGGCACAGGCAGTCAAGCGGTAGGTCCAGTCATGAACGTGGGTGGCGTGCATGCGGTTCTCTCCTCGCGTTCACCCAGAAAAGGGAGTACGTGCCTGAACTATGACATGGATGCGCGCCCCACGCGTGAGCTGCTGGTGAAACGAACCCGGTAGTAGACTCCCCACATGGCAGCCAACGACAAAGGCATGGCGTTCCTTCCACCTGAACCGGAGCGTACGCTCTCTGCGCGTACCTGGGCCGTAGCTGCACTGGCCATACTGCTGGTGCTTGGCATTGCGGCAGTGGCGACCCTTCGAACAGGTAGTGGAAACACAGGTGAAATCCGTGCCGCGGATCCCTATGCGGACCATATGCCCATCCGGGACATCCAGCTTTCCGAGGCCACAAATGGTACAGGTGGCAAGGCAACGTACGTGGATGGCACCATCGACAATACCGGTACAAGAACGCTGACCGGAGCCCTGGTCCAGGTGACGTTTACTGCAGTGGACGGCACAATACCTCATCGCGAGACCGTTCCGCTTACCTTGGTGCGGACCCGTGTGCCATACGTCGATCTGCAGCCGGTTTCGGCAGCACCGGTGGGTCCTTCTCGAAGGCGTGAGTTCCGGCTCATCTTCGAGTCAGTTCCGGAGAACTGGGATGTGAAGCCTCCCATGATCCTGTTGGTCCACGCTGACCTGAAGTGAGACGCTGTGAACCGGTCAAAGGTTGAAAGTGCTTCTATGCGGAAGAATTTTCCGGCTCAGGAAGCACCTGCGTCTCCCGAGCGGACGCGAACTGCCCCCAACCCATTGATTACAAACGGAAATAAAACGATGCTGCTTTGGCACGTGCCTTGCACATACCGAGGCACAGCAAGACTGCGTTCATTCCCGGATTAGTAGTCGACGAGTTGTGTGAGGAGCAGATAAGCATGTTGAAGTCAAAAGAGATGAAGAAGGCTCTAAGTGTTGGCGCATCCGCCCTGCTGGTGGCCGGTGCTCTCGCCGCCCCCGCTCATGCGCAAGCAAATTCTGACACAACAGCGCCGGCAGCCGCCGCGAAACAGGACGCTGCAGATACCAGCACGTATTCGACCGGTCAGCCGCTGCAGATGCAGTCGAAGGAAGGCTTCTGGGGCCACCTGAACCCGCTTGCGCGCAAGAAATGGGTAAAGCGCCAGATGGATCCTGTAAAGGATCGCGTGAACGAACTGGATCAGCTGCAGGCCAAGAACGCAAATGACATTCGTGATGTTGATTCCCGAGCAACAGCGGGTATCCAGCGAGTGAACGATGCGGCTGCTCAGGCCGACCAGCATGCTCTTGATGCGGGCCGTCGGGCAGACTCTGCAAATGGGACTGCCACTGCTGCATCCACCCGGACTGACGCGCTGCATGGTACCGTCCGAAACCTTGACCAGTACCGGACAGTGACCTCGACGCCGGTTCAGTTTGCGGCGGGACGCACCACGCTGGGCAGCAAGGGCCGCGCTGAGCTGGATGATTTGGCTTTAAAACTTGCCTCAGAGAAGGGCTACATCCTCGAGGTGCAGGGGTACAGCCGCGCCGGAGTGCCAACATCGCAAGCAATGGCAGATTCAGTCGTTCGTTACCTGGTGACTGAGCATCAGGTACCCGTCTACCGCATCTACCGCTCCGGGCTTGGCAAGGCAAACACGAAGTCAACCGTAGACGGTGAAAAGTTATTAGCGAACGGCGTACGCGTCACGCTGCTGCACAACAGCCTGGCTGATATGGGCGGCACCTTGTCACCGGCGGCACCCAATGGTGCTTCGACACCTTCAGGCAGTTCCATGTAAACATCGACGGCGCGAGTTACCCTTCACCGCCCCTCATTCCTCAATGAGGTCTTCACCGGCTAAGTGACTTCGGGTCTACAAGATTGGCGTGAGTTTCCCGCCAAAACCACTCTCCTAAGCAGAGAGAACCAAGGCAGATTGGCCCTCCTCGCGGAGGGCCGTTTTTTTTGCCTGTCTCACGGTACTTACTGGGTAACGCCGAGCGCGCGGCCCGGATAGAACAGCCCTGTCTGGTTCGTCACGCCAAGCACGTTAGCGGCCTGCGGTCCCTGCGCTGCAGTCCGTACCTGTGTACCCGTGAGACTCTGTGACGCACCTACAGGCTGCTTGCATACGAAACAGTCATTGTCCCGTTGTCACGCGTGCAGAGGATGCTGTACGCACCGGGCTGCGCGGGTGACGACGGCGGGTCGATGATCTGCCGTAATGACAATCAGCGTGTCTGGATCATTTCGAGCGTACTCAAGCCCGGCCGCGATCGCTGCGTCGAACGCGACTGTCTCGCCAATCTGCTGGCAAGGTGCGGACACATGATCCTGCTTGTCGATGGGCGCACCTTCTACCTGCAGAATGAAGCCGGTCTTCTGCTCCTTTGCCGAGTGGTCCAGCAGGAACAAGGCACGCCTGGTCATGTCCAACAGGCTTGGATGGTGGGCGGTCGGAAGCCTTCCAAGCAGATTTGCGGGGCAGTGCCGGGCGATGGCTGCGCGATGGATCCGCTCACTTAAGGTCTATGTAGTAGGTGCAAATAGGCCCAGTGGCGGAACATTCGGCGGGTGTTGTGTAGGTCATTTGGTGCGGATCACCTGATAACCCGTGCCGCTGCGGAAGCGAGAACGGTCTGTTCCAGGAATCTGCCACTGACGATCGTCTCGGCAAAGCGGCTCAGCCGCCTATCAGTACGTCCACGTGGTGACCGACTTCCTGCTCGGCAGTGTCTGGCCGGGGAAGTGGGTAAGAAGCGCTTCAAGTCATATTCCTGGATGGCGAGGTGCTATCCCTGAAGCCAAGAGGAGAGTTTGACTGCGCAGTGAGCACGCGATGAAGCCGTGGAGAACTTTTTAGTTGGTTTTAGCGCACGGTCACTTGTGTGAAGCCTAACCCGCGCAGCAGACTTTCCATGCTGTTGCGTGCGTTACCGCGCGCTGTATCCAGGATGCCGTCTGCGGTCGCCGCCTGCAGAATCTGCGTCTCCGCAGTCTTGCGGGTGTCGCTTTCGAGGTTCGGATCAGCCGGTGCCAGTAAACCTGTAGTGCGTGCAAACACCCGTGTTTTGCCGCTATCGATTCGTGTCGTAAAGACCTGGGATGCAGGAAGATCGAGCGTGACGGAATGTCCCTCAACCCGCACCGACTCCGGCTTGAGGAGCGAAAGATCGACACCTGCGACAACCTGCCCATGCACCACCAGCAGCAGGCGATCCCCGAAGAGCAGGTCAGGCAGCACTGCGCTGCTACGCTTGCCCTCAACCACGGTATCGACGGAATAGCTAACTGTTTCCAGCCGATTAAGGCGCTGAATCTGGCTGACCACGTCCGGAGCCGAGGTGAAGCTTTCGTGACCACTTAGCAGCAAACCGGCAAGTTGCCCCGCAACGCCGTTAGTCCCTGCGTGTCGGAGCAGAAGTACTGCCCCAACTACGCCAAGGATGAAGAAGAGCAGAATCGCGAACAGGATCGATCCAAAGCGGCTTCGCGGACGGTCATTGACAGCGGCAATACGTTGTTGCCGTGCCATTTCATACTGCCGGTCACGCTCCGCACCGGATTGTGTTGGTTCATAAGCCATCCTGCCGTGAGATGCAGGGTACTTCGCTTTGTTGTGTCTCGCTCATCTACTCTGCCGTAATCGCCTCGAACGAGACCTGCGAAAGCGCACGGCCTCGGCTCATCCGGTTGCGGTAGCTGGCGGCCACAAACTCCCGGAACAGCGGGTGCGGTTCCAAGGGCTTCGACTTGAACTCGGGGTGAAACTGGCAGGCGACAAAGTAGGGGTGCGATGGAATCTCGATGATCTCCACGTAGGTCGCGTCAGGCGTGGTTCCGGTCAGGCGCAGGCCGCCGCCCGTTAGTACCGGTTCGTACTCTCGATTGAACTCGTAGCGGTGGCGGTGCCGCTCACTGATCTCCGTGGTTCCGTAAGCAATCGCTGCCTTGCTCTCCGGCTCCATTACGCAGGTCCACGCGCCCAGCCGCATGGTGCCGCCCATTTCCTCCACGCCGGTTAGTTCGCGCAGCTTGTAGATGATGCGGTGCGCCGTCGTCTGGTCGAACTCGCTGGAATTGGCGTCGTGCAGGCCGCAGACATTTCGCGCAAACTCGATGCAGGCCGTCTGCATGCCGAGACAGATACCGAAGTAGGGCACGGCACCTTCGCGGGCGAAGCGAATGGCATTCAACATACCTTCGATGCCGCGCTTGCCGAAGCCGCCGGGTACCAGGATGCCGTCAAACCCCTCCAGCTGCTGCTCGTAGCTTCGGTCGCCCGTCTCCAGGCCCTCCGCTTCGATCCACGTCACGCGCAGCTTCAGGTTGGCGTGCAGCGCGCCGTGGACCAGGGCTTCCTTCAGCGATTTGTAGCTGTCCTCATACTCGACATACTTGCCCACGATGCCGATGTGTACCTCGTCCTTGGGGTGGTAGGCATGGTCGACCAGCTCCCGCCACCTGGTCAGGTCGGCTTCCTTTGCGTCGAGTTGAAGGTACTTCACGACCAGCGAGTCGACGTGTTCCGCCTCAAAGGCAAGTGGCAATTCGTAAATGTTGGCAACATCCAGCGCGGCAATCACCGCGCGCTCTTCCACGTTGCAGAAGGCGGCAATCTTGCCGCGCATCTCGCGTGGCAGGGGGCGTTCGGACCGGCACAGCAGGATGTCGGGCTGGATGCCGATGGAGAGCATTTCCTTTACGGAGTGCTGCGTGGGCTTGGTCTTCAACTCCTGGGCAGCGGCGATCCAGGGCACCAGCGTCACGTGGACGAACAGGGTGTTTTCGCGGTGGAGATCCTGCCGCATCTGTCGAATGGCTTCGAGAAAGGGCAGCGATTCGATATCGCCCACGGTACCGCCAATCTCGACGATGCAGACTTCGCAGTCCGCCGCGACCTTGCGCATGGCGTTCTTGATCTCGTTGGTCACGTGCGGAATGACCTGTACGGTCTTGCCCAGGTAGTCGCCGCGGCGCTCCTTGGTGATCACCTGCTCGTAGATACGGCCGCTGGTCAGATTATTGTCACGCGACAGCTTGGCGTGGGTGAAACGCTCGTAGTGACCCATGTCCAGATCGGTTTCCGCTCCGTCATCCGTGACGAAGACTTCGCCGTGCTGGAACGGCGACATAGTGCCGGGATCGACGTTCAGGTACGGGTCGAACTTCATAAGACCGACACGCAGACCGCGCGCCTCAAGCAGGCAGCCGATGGATGCAGCCGCCAATCCCTTGCCGAGCGAAGACACAACGCCGCCCGTTACAAAGATGTATTTTGCTGACATCTCCGCCTCGTTCTTTTAAGTTGTCGTGATTGGTCGTGCCTGGGGTGCACAACTGAGTATACCAATGGCGGAGTGGCATCAGCCTCAGAACGCGCCCAAACCCGCGGCTTCCTTCAAGAGAAGCAGGTACCAAAGCACAGGTGCCGCGACGAGCAGGGCATCGATGCGGTCCAGGATGCCACCATGGCCCGGCAGCATCGCACCGGAATCTTTTACGCCTACGCCGCGCTTCAGGGCACTCTCGAGCAGGTCGCCCACCTGGGCTGCAATGTTGACGAGGACAGCCAGGAGCAATGTTTGCCACAGGGGTTCCGTAATGTGCAGCACCGTGCTGCCGCGCCGCCCGACCATCTCGCAAACGCCCGCGAGTGCCCCCGCAATGAGGACCGAGCCGACAACGGAAGCCAGTGCGCCCTCCTGCGTCTTGTTGGGACTGAGTGCGGGGGCGAGCTTGCGTTTGCCAAAGGCTTTGCCCACGTAGAGCGCGGCAATGTCACCCGTCCACACCACCAGCATGAGGAAAACAAGCAGCGTGTGGCCGTTCTCTCTTGCAATGATCTGCGGCAGCAGTGTTAGTGGGTAGGCTACGTAAATCAAGCCGAAAAAGCCTGCAGCGGCAATCGGCAGAACGCGGTCGAGATGGCCCGTGTGCGCCTCGCGAAATGCGACGATGGTTAGCAGGCTCAAACCGAGTGCACTTAGCACAGGCAGCGTCGCCTCGAGCGGGCGAAGATAGGTCACCAGGAACAGGATGGCCACAGCTGGCAGCAGCCACCAAGAGGGCACCACCTCGTCGCCAGCCCGGGTCAGCGCAACGTATTCATAAGCAGCAAGCAATGCAACCAGTGTCGACACAAGAATTAACGCAAGCTGGTTGCCCCAGAAAACAAGGCCAAAGACGACTGCGATCAGAACGGCGGCGGTGAGGATTCTCTTCATGGCCAGAGTGAAGAATAACCTTCTGCTGATCAAAGCAGCAGGAACGCCGCCATAGGATCAGCTAGCGAACAAGCTCCGGCATGAGAGGCTCGGGAAGAGTTTCATCTGTGAACTCGGTGTCCAGGCCGCCGAAACGGCGGCTGCGCTGCTGGAATGAGGCGATACCTTCCAGCAGATGCAGGCCGCGGAAGTCCGGCCACAGCCGGTCGGTTACATAAAGCTCGGCATACGCGATCTGCCAAAGCAGGTAGTTCGAGATGCGCATTTCACCGCTGGTTCGAATCAGTAAGTCTGGATCGGGCATGTGGCCGGTGTACATGTGGCGCGAAAGGGCTGTTTCGTCAATTGCATCCATGCCGCCTGCGCCCAGCAGGTCTTCCACTGAACAACCGCGTCGTTGGGCCTCTGCGAGCAGGTCCTGAACGATGCCGCGGGTAGCATCGACGATCTCAGCACGCGAGCCATAATTCAGTGCCAAAGTCAGGGTTGTACCTGTATTGTGTGCGGTTTCAGCGGCGGCCCACCGCATGGTCTCCTGCACCTCAGGCGGCAACTCGTGGGTGCGGCCGATATAGGCCATGCGCACGTTGTTGTCGTTCATGCGCTGCACGTTGCCGACCAGGTAATTCCGCAGCAGCTTCATCAGAAAGCCGACTTCTGCCTTGGGGCGGCGCAAATTGTTCTCAAGTGAGAAAGCATACAGAGTCAAAAACGGTAGGTTGATGCGGCTAGCCGTTTCGACAACAAACTGCACGCTTTCAGCACCTTTTTGGTGCCCTAAAAAGCGTTTTAGAGCACGTTTTCCCGCCCACCTGCCATTGCCGTCCATGATGATGGCGACATGCTCCGGAATGCGCTCCGGGTCCAGCGTATGGTAGACCTCCAGCTCGTCGGGGAAGAGCTCATGGACGCGCAGGGCCTGCTTCAGCGGCAAAGGAAACCTCTCCAAATACGGGACTTCCGCTCGACCCTAGCACGTCCGCTTGGGCTGTTGCAATAACTGCAGCAGCCCAAATCTGGACAGGAGAGGGGAGGCAGAGGAGTGGAGAAATGGTTCTATGCCATGCGTTGGCGGCCGGAAGCCAGTTCGCGCACGTGGTTGAGGAAAATCGACTTCTGCAGCGCGTCCATCTGCGCACAAAAGCCTGCAATTTCCGCCAGAAAGGGGTCTGCAAGCAGCACCGCGGCCTCGTCTTTGTGCCGGGTCTTGGCGTCGCGGAGCAGGGCACTGATATCGACCTGCAAAGCACGAGCCAACCGCTCAAGTGACGACAGCGTCGGCATGGCCTTGCCGTTCTCGATCTTTGAAATATAGGTGCGGGGAACGCCCATACGACCAGCCAGCTGCCGCTGGCTAAGATTGCGGACCTTGCGTAGATCACGCACAGCCGTAGCCACCTGAATACCGCTGTCCTGGTTTGTGGCAGCTGGTGGAACGAGCGAAAGGGCGGGGGCGGCAATTGGCTCCGGCTCTTCCACGTCCAATGGCTTGCGGCACTTTCGGCACATTGCGTTGCATGCACGAAACTGCACAAGGCCGCAATGGTCGCAGCGCAGGACCTCCCGTTGTTCTACGGGTGCCATCATAGTTGCCATAGTGTGTGTAGCGGATGGGTGCCAGAGCAAGGCCCCACAGCGCGCACGTCCGATAAGGAACGACCGCGATGTTCCTACTCTGATACGGGGTAACTCCTGAGTCAAGGGAATCCCAATGATTATTAGCAAACTGCAGAAGGAGGCGAACCACGGGAGTAAACGTCTCTGCTTAGAGCGCCGAACTCTGCAGAAGCGGAACACCAGCGGTTTTCCAGCGCTCCCTCATCGCGTCCACCGTGATTGGATCGATCCCACGCACCGCGTCTTCTATGACAATCACGTCAAAGCCGAGCGCTTTCCCATCCAGGGCAGAGTAGCCAACGCAATAGTCCCACGCTAGGCCGCACAGGTATAGCCGCGAAAGCCCGCGATCTCGCAGGTAGCCCGCCAGGCCGGTCGACGTGGTGTGATCATTTTCCAGAAATGCCGAGTATGAGTCGACATCTTTGCGAAAGCCTTTGCGAACAATCAACCCGGCGTGCGGCAGAAACAGGTCGGGGTGCAGCGCGGCACCGGAAGTCTCTTGCACTGTGTGATCCGGCCAGAGTGACTGGGTTCCATAACTTGCCTCAACCGTGTCCAGAAAGGGACGCCTGCCATGCGTGCTGCCGAACGATATATGGCCCGCAGGATGCCAGTCCTGTGTGAGGATGACTTCCTCAAAGCGCTGGCCGAGATAATTGATGATGGGGATAACCGCGCTGCCATCGGGAACAGCAAGGCTACCGCCCGGCATGAAGTCACGCTGCATGTCGATCACAAGCAACGCTTTTCCGCTTGCCTGCTGCATTGATTCCTCCGCATGATATTCACGCCCCTATTTCGATGCACAGATTGGAGGCATGGAGCAGCTACACTGACCCCATGCCCTCAACCTTCCATGCCGAAGCGCGGCTGCGCGTGCGTTATGCCGAAACCGACCAGATGGGTGTGGTCTACCACGCCAATTACCTGGTCTGGTTCGAAGTCGGTCGCGTGGAACTGCTGCGTTCGCTGGCCATACCGTACAAGCAGCTGGAAGAGGAGTTTGGACGCCTGATCGCAGTGGTTGGTGCGGAGGTGCGATTCCGAGCGCCGGCCCGATACGACGACGAGATTGCCGTCCGGACGAGCCTGCTGGCCATGCGTGGCGCTGTCATCAAGATTGGGTACCAGATCCTTCGCGTGAGCGATGGCAAGCTGCTTTGCGATGGCAGGACAACGCACGTTGTGGTTGATCGGCACATGGTGAAGCAGACGCTACCGGAACCGCACCTGCGTATTTTTCAGAAATTGCTGCAAAGTGCGGCAGCGTAGCTGCACTCGACTAGGCCTCGCTTTGCAGGGCCGCGTCGTCGATTCTTTTTGACGCGTTGACAAGGTCGCGCAGTTCCTTGGAAGGCTTGAAGTATGGTACGCGCTTGGCTGGCACGGCTACCTTGTCACCGGTCTTAGGGTTGCGGCCAGTGCGTGGATTCCGTTGACGGGTGCGGAACGATCCAAAACCTCTAATCTCTACCTTCTCATCCGCGCGCAAGGCTTTTACGACGCCTTCAAAAAAGGTCTCAACGATAATTTCTCCGTCGCGACGCGTCAGGTCGCCTATGTCGGTCACCTGATCGACCAGTTCGGCTTTCGTCATGTGCCAATCCTCTTCTTGAACCGTTGCGAAGTGGATTGATTTTACACCGGCTCGGAGCGCCCATCGTTCAACACAGGCGGCACCCGTGAGAAGTTGACAGCAGTTCTGCAGACGCGAAGACTGCCAGAAGACATGCTTCGTTCCCTCCTGATCGCACTTTCGCAAAACGGTACCATGCGCGGCATCATGGAGAGCTCGTCCCCCGGCCGCAAGATTTCGAGCCGCTTTGTTGCAGGGCTAACCGTAGAAGAGGCTCTGCGCGTCACGGCGGAACTGAACCGCGAAGGTTTCGCGGTCTCGCTGGATTCGCTGGGTGAGAGCGTCAGGACTGAGACGCAGGCGCGCGCCGCTGCAAATCTCTACCACCGCCTGCTGGATGCAATCGCGGCACACGGCCTGAATGCGAACGTGTCAGTGAAGCTGACGGGTGTGGGCATGGATGTGTCCCCGGCCTTGGCTGAGAGCACAGTGGGCGGCATCGTCGCGCACGCCGAACAGCTCCGTAACTTTGTGCGGATCGACATGGAAGGTTCGAGCTACACCGAGCCAACCATCGCCCTGACGGAGCATCTCCACGCAAAGCATCCCGGTGCGGTTGGGACGGTGCTGCAGGCGTATCTGTACCGTACGATCTTTGACACGGAGCGGTTGCTGGACGCAGGCATTCGTATCCGACTGTGCAAGGGTGCCTATAAGGAGCCAGCAAAGTTTGCTTTTCCCGACAAGGCGGATGTGGACCGCAAGTACGTGGAGCTGATGCAGGCGATGCTGCCCTCCGGGGTGTTCTGCGGTATTGCAACGCACGACCCAGCGATGATTGCAGCCACGGAACGCTTTGCCGCACAGCACAGCGTCGCACGTGAGGCGTTCGAGTTCCAGATGCTGTATGGCGTGCAACGCCAACTGCAGCGAGACCTGCTGCGGCGTGGCTACGGGGTGCGCGTGTACCTGCCGTTTGGTACGGATTGGTACCCCTACTTTATGCGGCGTCTTGCCGAGCGGCCTGCGAATGTGCTGTTCCTGCTAAAGAACCTGTTTTCGTAGTTGGTTTTGAGGAGACATGACGTTCTCTTCAGCTGGTTCTACTAACAAGGTGCCTGCGCGCTTCCCACACTTTGACGTACTTCCAATGCGCGTAAACGGCATGATTCAGGTGGAATACCAGACCCTCGGCACCGTCGAGAAACCCGGCGCGCAGCAGGTAGTTCTTCAGGAATCCAAAGAACGGATTAACGAACGCCTGCAGTAGGATGATGCCATTGGAAGCACCGGCCTTGCGCCGGCCAAGCGCCGCGACCGTGCCGGAACTGTACTCATTCATGTGGTCGAGGTAGTTGGCGAAGTCCGGGTAGCCGTAGTGCAGCAGGTGGTTCTGCAGCCTGCCCTTGCTCGCAGTGTGTCGCGGCGTGCCGTGCGGGCCGATGCTTTCGTCCACGGTAGCCGCGCCACGCCTGAAGAGGCGCAGCTTTTCGTCGGGGTACAGGCCTCCGTGCCGCATCCAGCGCGTCAGAAAGATATTCAGGCGCGGTATCCAGTAGGCGTGCTTGTTCGCATTCTGTAGTACGAATTGAATCTCCTGCTGCAGTTCTGGCGTGACGACTTCGTCCGCGTCCAGCAGCAGGATCCAGTCACAGGTGCATTGTGCGATGGCAATGTTTTTCTGCTCGGGGTGCCCTCTAAAGTCGCGGTTGAAGCTGTGCTTTGCGCCAAAGGCAAGGGCGATCTCTGGCGAGCGGTCGGTTGACCCAGAATCGACAATGACGATCTCATCGACCCAGATGGAGAGCGCCGCAAGGGTCCGCGGTAGGTTCTGCTCTTCATTAGTCGCAATCATGGCGACGGAGACGGTCGGTCTGGGCAGGGCGGGCATGCTCGGCTGAGTCTACCGCAGGCTTGCGGAACATAGGACGATTGCCGCTGCTGCTTCAGCAATCCCGCATGTAGGATGGCGCAATGGACTTCACCACGGGAGAACCTGCTGTCATGCACCCTTCTGCTCTGTCGCGCTTTGCCTCAGTAGCCACCCTGTTGCTGCTTGCCGCTGCCCTGTGCGGTTCCAGTGCCTTAGCTCAGCAGCCAGCCAAGCCGAAGATACCGGGAAATGACTGGATTAACCTGTTTAACGGCACCGACCTAACGGGCTGGACGCCCATCGGTTCTGAAAGCTGGACGGTGGAAGGTGACGGCATCCTGCATGGCAAGGGCCTGACCAAGGCCTACGGCTACCTGCAGACAGCCAGGAATTACAAAGATTTTCAGCTATCGCTGCGCTTTAAGTGCGTGGGCGACGGCAACAGCGGGGTGTTTTTCCACACCGGTTTCAAGGGCGTGGATGCGACGCAGGGCATGCAGTTTGAGATCGACTGTACGATGATGCACCACACCGCCGGTGTCTACGCGGAGGACGGTCGTGGCTGGGTGGTGTGGCCGTCGCCGGAAAACGAAGGCGTGGTGCGCAAGGGTGAATGGAACGACTACCTGGTGGAGGTGGTCGGCAACCGCTACCGCTCGCGCCTGAACGGCGTGCAGATGGTTGACTACACCGACCCGAAGCCCGCCGCGCCGGACGGGACGATTGCACTACAACTTCACGCCGGTGGTGCGGGCAACATGCAGTTTAAGGACATTTGGATTCGTGACCTCTCACAGCGCTGACACCGAAAAGAACGAGCGAAACGAGCGGGTGCACCGTGTCTCGCAGAGACGTGGGATCACGCTGTCCGGACAAGCCGAAAGCCCCCGTCGCAAGAGCAAGACGGGGGGTACTTTCTGTGTGCTTGCCATGCTGTTTGCAGGCGCACTTCATGGACAAGATCACAGTACCTGGCGGGACTATGGCGGCTCTGCGGATGGCGCGCAGTACTCCAGCCTGACGCAGGTGAACAGGGCAAATGTTGTAAAGCTGCAGCGGGTGTGGAGCCTGCCCACCGGCGACGATCGCGGTTACCTGTTCAATCCGCTGGTCGTCGGCAGCACGATGTACGTGCTGGCGCATAACAATGCCTTAGTCGCTCTGGATGCCTCGACGGGCAGGGAGCTGTGGACGCACAACTTCCATGCCAAGACACCGCTGATTACAACGCGCGGCCTCAACTACTGGCAGAGCGCGGACGGCAAGGATCGTCGCCTGATCCTTGCCGTGGACAACACGCTGCAGGAAGTGGATGCTGCCACGGGTGCATCCATCACCGAAGGCTTTGGCAAGGAAGGCCGCGTCGACTTGCGTGAGGGCCTTGGGCGCGATGCCAGTAAATTGGCACTGGTGCAGTCGTACAATCCCGGCAAGGTCTACAAGGACTTGCTGATCCTGGGATCGGCCACCAACGAGGAGTACGCCTCTGGCCCAGGCGACATTCGCGCCTATAACGTCTTGACGGGCGCGCTGGCCTGGACCTTCCATACGGTTCCTCATGCAGGCGAAGTCGGCTACGACACGTGGCCGAAAGATGCCTGGAAGACCGTGGGCGGTGCCAACAACTGGGCCGGGATGGCGCTGGATGAGCAGCGCGGCATAGTCTTCATTCCCACAGCAAGTCCGAAGTACAACTTTTACGGTGCCAACCGCACGGGCCAGAACCTTTTCGGCAACTGTCTGCTGGCGCTGGACGCGGCCACCGGCAAGTTGCGTTGGTACTACCAGACGGTGCACCACGACATTTGGGATTACGATAATGGCACCACGCCCATGCTGCTGACTGTTCGGCACAATGGCAAAGTGCAGGATGTGGTGGCGCAGGCCAGCAAGGTCGGCTTTGTCTGGGTGTTCGATCGTGAAACGGGCAAGCCGCTGTGGCCCATTGAAGAGCGCCCCGTGCCGAAGTCGAAGATGCCCGGCGAGCAGGCTTGGCCGACGCAGCCCTTTCCATCGCAGCCACCACCCTTCGCACGGCAGGCCTTCACTGTGAAGGACCTTAGCCCTTATCTCGAACCGGGTGAACGCGAAGCACTGACACGGCAAATGCAGACTGCCCACAACGACGGTCTGTTCACGCCGCCAAGCACCGAAGACACCGTTGAGATGCCCGGCAACAACGGCGGTGCCAACTTCGGTGGCGCAGCTGCCGACCCGGCACATGGCCTGTTCTACATCGTGTCGAAAGACCTGCCAGCCATGCTGAAGCTGACACTCGCACCGCCCATGCAGCCGGGCCTTGCAACAGCAAATGTCGAAACGCGTGGACAGGCTGTGTTCCAGGCGAACTGCGCCCTTTGCCATGGCAGCAATCGAGCGGGGCAGCCGCCGGGTATTCCGTCGCTGGTCGATGTGCACGCACGCCTCACTGGCATGCAGATCACGCAGACGGTGCACTACGGCAAGGGCAAGATGCCGTCGTTCTCGCAACTGAGCGGGCCGGAAGTCGACAGCGTCGTGGCATACCTAAAAAAGCCTGAGCTTGCAAAACCTTTGGAACCTGTGAAAGCAGATGCGGGTCCGGTCGATCCGCTGGCCGCGCACTACCGCAGCAGTTTTGGTTTCATGTTTGCAGAGAGCGGGCTACCGGTCATTGCGCCGCCGTGGACCACACTGACCGCGTACGACCTGAACACCGGTAAAATTCGCTGGCAGGAGCCGTTGGGCGACGTGCCGGAACTTGCCGCGCAGGGTCATCCGAACACCGGCACGCACTACCCCAAGGTTGGCCCTGTCGTCACCGCAGGTGGGCTGATCTTCACCGGCTCGCGTGACCGCAAGATCCGCGCATTGGACTCTGCTACCGGCAAGGTGCTGTGGCAGACCGAAGTGGGCGAGGCCATGGAAGGCATGCCCGCTATTTACCAGGTGGACGGGCGCGAGTACATCGTCTTCTGCGCCGCTGCACGTGCAAGTACGCACACGCATGCAATTCCCGGCCATCCCATCAGCAGCGACGCGATCCATGGCGAGTACATCGCCTTTGCACTGCCTACGAAGTAAGTTCTTCAAGGAGCCGCATGCCGATCAAAGCACGCCTGGGTGCAATGATGTTTCTGGAGTATGTCGTGTGGGGCACGTGGTACGTCACGATCGGCACCTGGCTCTCCGTCGCAAAGCACTTTACGGGTCAGCAGATTGGCCTGGTCTCCGGCACCACGGCGGTCGGTGCCATCATTGCGCCGTTCTTCGTGGGCTTGATCGCGGACAAAGTCTTTGCCACCGAAAAGGTGTTGGCGACGTTGCACCTGCTGGGTGGCGTGCTGCTTTACGTGGCCTCGCGGCAGGCCACCTTTCCTGCCATTTACACGCTGATGCTGCTGCACTGCGCCTGCTACATGCCCACGCTGGCGCTTACCAATTCGTTGTCATTCCGGCACATCGGCGACCCGCAGCAGGAGTTCGGTCCCATTCGGGTTCTGGGCACGCTGGGATGGATCGTCATCAGCCTGGTGGTGGGCGCGCTGAAGATCGAAAGCACGTCTACCCCATTGTTGCTGGGTGCAGGCATGTCAGTGGTCATGGCGTGCTACTGCCTGACGCTGCCGCACACACCACCCTTGGCACGCGGCGGACGGCTCACCCTTGGCGGTCTATTTCCCCGTGAAGCGCTGCAGTTGTTGAAAGAGCGTTCCATGGCGACGTTTGCCATCGCATCGTTTCTGGTCTGCATTCCTCTGACGTTCTACTTTACATTCACAAACGTCTTTTTGAACCAGTCAGGCGTGACGAACGCCGCAGGCAAGATGTCCGGCGGGCAGATGTCGGAACTGCTCTGCATGCTGCTGATCCCGTTCTTTTTTCGCAGGCTGGGCGTGAAGTACATGCTGGCGGCAGGCATGCTGGCTTGGGTGGTGCGCTACCTGCTGTTCGCCTATGGCAATGCGGGTTCGGGCGTGTGGATGTTGTGGGTAGGCATCCTGCTGCACGGCATCTGCTACGACTTCTTTTTTGTGACAGGGCAGATTTATATTGACCGGAAGGCACCCGCTGAGATGCGTGCGGCTGCGCAGGGACTGATCGCCTTCATTACGCTTGGCATGGGCATGTTTGTCGGTTCTTGGCTGTCCGGTGTTGTGGTGGACCGCTACACGGTGAGCACGGCAGGCGGGCCGCCGGTCTACAACTGGCATGGCGTCTGGGTGTTTGCCAGCGCGGCTTCGGCGGCTGTGCTGACCGCTTTTCTGCTGCTCTTCAACGAGCGTGAGAGCGTGCCTGCTGTGTCGCCTGTGTCGGAACCGATGGCCGGTGTGCCGCTGTAGGCCGACCCTTGAACGCTCGTCATCCTGAGCGCAGCGAAGGATCCCTGCAGATGATGGCCTGTGCACAAGGCCTGTCGCTTTCAGACACAAAGCCGCAGGTTCCGGAGCTGCTCTGATGTTCCTCGGGATCCTTCGGTCGCTGCGCTAGGTCAGGATGACGGACGGTAATGATGGCCATGTTTATCGAAACTGCTTCACGTCGAAGCCAAGATCGTATTTCTCCTGATCCTTCTCGATTTCTTCCCACGTCACGATTCGGCCAAGCTCGGCGGACTTCCGGCCCATCATGCAGGTGCGTGCGGTTTCCACACCGGCAGGAATCTGGTTCTGATACTGGTTGCCGGTAATGCTGTTGATGAAGCTGCGATCCTTCATGGGGTCTGACTCTGCCAGGTTGTTTTGCGGTGACGCAGGCGGATTGCCCGTCCACGTCCAGGGATGCTTGCCGATGATGCCCAGCATGCCGTTGTAAGGGCTTTCCGCGTAGCCTTCGCTGCCGTAGAACACCTCGGAAACGCCCGCGCCCTTTACGTTGAACTGCGTAGACGTAAAGGTGAAAGAGACGTCACCGGGGTAGGTGAAGATGACTTCGTAGTTGTCCGAAATGTCGCCAAAGGTGATTGCCTGTCGGCTGCGCCTGGCAAAGGCGCTGACCGGGTGCGTCCCCATCACCCAGTTGCACACGTCGATCACGTGAATGTTCTGCTCCAGGAGGATGTCGCCGGAGATGACGCGGTCCCACAGCCAGTTGCGCAGGCGCTTTTCATCCGCGCCCATGTTGCCGCGGTCCGGGTAGGTCTTTGGAATGGAATCGTAGTGGCCGGTCAGTGAGGACACCTTTCCAATCTGTCCCGCCTGGATGCGCTTGACCAGTTCAACAAAGGGCGGAGCGGAACGGATTTGAAAGCCGACGGCCATGCTCAATTTGCCATCGTGCCTTTTCGCGATCTCAAGCGCATGGCGGGTTTGCGGTACGTCGACACCCACCGGTTTTTCACAGTAGACATGCTTGCCGCCCGCAGTTAGTCCGTCGAAATGCTCGACGTGAAAGATGGGCGGGGTCGAGATCTGCACGGCATCAATCTCTTTCGAAGCGGCCATCTGCTGGTATGCATCCCAGCCGTGGAAGGTCAACTTCGGATCGACAGGAGATTGGCCAAGCGACGCGTTTACCTGGTCGAAGTGTTGTTTGCCGGTGGCAAGCTGGTCCGGAAAGATGTCGCCCAGAGCGACGATGCGGGCACCCGCGTTTTTTGCAAACGAGGTTGCCACTCCCGTGCCACGGCTGCCGCATCCCAGCAGGCCGTAACGCACGGCTGAGTTCGCGGCATAGCTGAAGGCTGTCTTCGGCGACACGATCATCAGGCCGCACGCACTGGCGCTCTTTACAAAACTTCTGCGATCCATCTGCTTCTCCATTGGTTAGGAAAGTTTGCTCTGGGCGATCATGCGTTCGAGGTACAGTTTCTCTTCGCGCACGTCCGCAATCTGCTGCGGACCGGACGTTTCCCGTTCGATGGTGACCGCACCCCGATAGCCTGCGGCGCGCAGGCCCTGAAAGACCTTCAGGAAGTCCACATCGCCCTTGCCGATCAGCACCTCCTCGCCAAGCTTTGCGGGATCGGTGGGCCACTTGCCATCCTTGGCGTGCATGGCCTGGATGTGCGGGCCCAGCACCTTGATGGCGTCTACGGGATTCGATTTGCCGTAGAGGATCAGGTTGGCTGTGTCCAGGCCGACACCCAAGTTTGGGCGTGCAACGTCATGGATCATGCGCAGCACGGTAATGGGTGTTTCCTGTCCGGTCTCCATCAGGAAACTCTGTCCATTACCGGCACAATGATCTGCCAGGCTACGAATCGCAAGCACCGTACCCTCGTAGAGTGGATCCTTTGGGTCTTCCGGGATAAAGCCGCAGTGGGTCTGAACTTGCTTGATGCCCAACAGCTTTGCAAAGTCTGAGGTCTGCTTAAGAGCGTCGACGCGTGCCTGCCGGTAGGCCGGTGGTACCAACCCGATGGTCGCCGGGCCTTCCAGAAAGTTCCACTTCAGCGGTTGTGGATAGACCACCTCCGCGGTAGTGGCAACGACCTGGTTTTGGTCCAGCAGATCGGCAAATCTCTTTGCCAGCGCAGGCGTGTACTTGCCCAGGTAGCCGTCGAGCGACAGGAAGCAGGTGGGCAGGCCGAGTTCGTGTACGAGACCGATCTTCTTCGCGGGGTCTGGAAAGGGCTTGATAAGCAGGCCCAGCGCCATCGGTGCAATCGGGGTCGTAATGGCTGCATGTGCCCCCGTGTGCATTGCAAGTTGGACGGCGCATGCACCGGCTGTTTTCAGAAAGGTTCGGCGATCTACGTGGGCCGATGTCGCGGTCGTGCTTGCCGTGTTCATCACTGTCTCCAAAACGCTCCTGCTCTGCGGTCGCGTTTGCTTTTAGAAGATCTTGAGGCTGGAGACTCCATCTTCGCTCAAAGGGTGGACCTGTGTCCTATCTCTCGCGCGCAAAACTTAGGAAGGCGGCGTAAACAGCAGTACGTTTTATGATGAGGATGGCGCCATGCCGCACGATAGGAATCAGTTTGCCTCAGGAAAATTCTTCACCCGCCGAACACTGGATGCTCGCAGAAATGCATGAGCAGCCGCAAAGTCTAGCCGCCACGCTGGCGCAGTACGTCGATGAGAACGGTTTTCGGCAGGATGCAGTCGAACCCATCCGTGCGTGGCTACGCGATGAAACCGAACTGCTGATCTGTGCGAGCGGTTCCAGCCGCCACGCCGGGCTGGTGGGGCAGGCCTGCATCGAGTCGGAAAGCCCTCTGCGGGTTGCCGTCGAGTTTGCGAGTGAGTTTGGTTTTCGCGATGTGCTGGCAAAGTCTTCTGCAGGGGTGATTGTGATTTCGCAATCGGGTGAGACCGCAGATACGCTGGCAGCGCTGCGACTTGCCGCTGAGCGCGGTCAGCGGACACTGGCGATCACCAACGTTCCTTCCTCCACCATGGCCTGCGAGGCGAATGTTTCCATGCCGGTTGCTGCCGGACGCGAACGTGCGGTTCCGGCGACCAAAAGTTTCACGGGCCAATTATTGGTGCTGCGTGTCCTGAGCTTGCTAGCTGCGGAACAGGGCTCGCTCGATGGCGAGCGATTGGTTCGCCATCTTAATGAGTTGCGTGCGCTGCCCGGAGCCGTGGCTGCGCAAATGGAGGGTTGGCAGGCGTCTGCAAAGGCTGCCGCGGACCACTTCCAAGCTGCCAGCAGCTTTCTGTTCCTGGGCCGTGGCATTCACTTTCCCATTGCTTCGGAAGGTGCGCTGAAGTTGAAGGAGAGCGCCTATCTCCATGCGGAAGGGTACCCCGCCGGCGAACTGAAACACGGTCCAAATGCGCTGGTCAGTGAGAGTGCTCCACTGGTGTTTGTTGCGACTTTTGACCCGGCTAGCGAGAGTTCTGTGATCCGCCACGAGAAGGATTTACTGCTGATGCGCGACATGCGTCAGCAGGGCGCAGGCATAATCGCGGTTGCCAATAGTGGCGATGCCGCAGTGGAAGAACTCGCCGACGTGTTTATTCCCGTCGACGCCATTGCCGAGCCGCTGTTACCCATCTGTGAGGTGATCCCGCTGCAGTTTCTGGCTTACTACTTCGCCGTTGGCCGCGGCATTGATGTCGATAGGCCACGCAACCTGGTGAAGGCCGTGGTGGTCGAGTAATGAAGCTGGCGTTGCTGGGCTACGGCTTCATGGGTGGCGCTCACCTTGCCGCCATACAGCGCATTGAGAGCGTTGAGATTGCTGCGGTCGCCACGCGCACACGTCCCTCAGCTGACGCACCCACAAAAGGCAATCTCGACCTGAAGAGCGGACCCTTGCCGCGTAGTGTTCGATGGGTGCCGGACTGGCGCGAGGTGCTGGATGACCCAGCGATCGATGCGGTGGATGTTTGCCTGCCGACTGACCTGCACCGGGAAGTGGTGCTGGCAGCATTTGAGGCAGGGAAGCACGTGTTGTGCGAAAAGCCCATGGCGCTGAACACGGCAGATTGCGACGTGATGATGCAGGCGGCGCAGACCAGCGGCCGCACCTTTATGGTGGGACAGGTGCTGCGGTTTATGTCTCCCTACAACTACGCGGCAGAGTTCGTCGCTAAGCATCGTGAATCGATGACAGCGTGCACGCTGCAGCGCAGCACCGGCTTTCCGCAGTGGGGCGGCTGGCTGACGGATAGCACACGCAGCGGCGGTGCGATCCTCGACCTGCTAAGTCACGATCTGGATCAGGCGTTAGGTTTCTTCGGCGTGCCCGATGCGGTGCGCGCCGAGAGCCTGGGTGAAGTCGACACGGCACGCTGCACGCTTCGCTACGGCACGGGACTTGAGGTGACGGTGGAGGGCGGCTGGTTTACACCGGAAGTGGAGTTCTCGGCAAGTTTCGAACTTCATGCGGCTGCCGGCTCTCTCATTTTCCGCGATGGCGTTCTTCGAGAGACCCTCGCGGGTGCGGAGCGCGTTATCGAGTTGCCAGAGCAGGACGCTTACTTCGATGAGGTGGCGTATTTCGTCGACTGCTGCCGCACGGGCGCGCAGCCCGATCTTTGTCCCGCAACTGCATCCGCAGATGCGGTGCATGTTTCAAATCTGCTGAAAGCCTCGCGTGAGGCGAATGGAAGGGAACTGTCATGGCAAGCATAGAACCAATGGAAACCGGCCTGATGTTCTGGGCCGAGGAGAGTGCAGTGGCAACGCTGGAGAAGGTCGCAGGCTACGGCTTGCACAACGGCCAGCTTGGCTTGGGGCCGTCCGTGAATTTGGCAAAGGCTCTGCCGGACTGGCAGGTAGCACAGCCTGCATCGGGTATTGCGTTGACGGCAGCGGTCTGCTCGTACGAGGGCGAGGACTACAGCAACCTTGAACGCGTGCATGAGTCCGTAGGATTTACAACGCCGAAGTATCGGGCAGAACGAATCGCTCGTACCAAGGCAGTAGCCTCGTTCGCAAATGAACTCGGCATCAAGGCTGTGTCCTGTCACATCGGGTTTATCCCTGCCGATCCTGCGGAGCCGCTGTACGGCGAGTTGCTGGAGCTCACGCGTGACATTTGCGATGACCTGGCGAAGCGTGACCAGCATTTCGTGCTCGAAACAGGGCAGGAGTCTGCGGCGGTGCTGCTGGGCTTTTTTTCGGACGCGGATCGGACCAACCTGAAGGTCAACTTCGACCCCGCAAATATGGTGTTGTACGGTTCAGGTGACCCCGTAGAGGCGCTGGTGCTGCTGCGGCCCCATGTGCTCTCAGTGCACTGTAAGGACGGCAACTTGCCAACTGCTGCAGGCACGCTGGGCAAAGAATGCAGACTCGGAGATGGTGCGGTAGATTTCCAGTCGTTTCTCGCGCAGCTGAAAGCAAGCGACTACAGAGGACCACTCACGATTGAGCGCGAGGAGCCGGACGAGCTGCAGAAGGCGAACGATGTAAAGGTGGCGATCCATCGCTTGAAGCAGTGGAAAGCAGATGCAGGTATTGCCTGATACGGCTGGTCTTATCGGATGGAGCTGTGCTGCTGCCAGCCAAAAGCAGGTGCTTCGACTACGCATTTCGCTTAGGATGACGATTACCGGAGCTTATCCATAGTTTGTAATTAGCAATGTTTGCTAATTAGAAGGGTAGCCACTAATGGCTGCCCTCCTAGTTAGGGCGTGCTTACCTTACAAAGCCGCCATGACTTCGCGGTATAGGTAGAGCGCGCCTTCGACGCCATCCCAGGGGCCTTCTTCGTACTCCAGCGCGAAGACGCCGGTGTAGTTGTTGTTCATCATGATGCGGACGCCGCGCTGCACATCGGGATCCTGCCAGCGATTCCAGTATTTGGCGTGGACGGTGGTGTGCGCGTAGGGTGCAACGTCGTTCAAGGCGTGCTGCACAAGGTATTTGTGTTCCCAGTTGCCAAAGTCGGGGCTGGCCTCGCAGAAGCGGCTATTTACTTCTTCAATGATGATGCGGATGTTGATCGGGTTTGCAGTTAGACCCCAGTGATTCTCAAGCGTTACTTTTACGCCGACCTTTTCGCCATGGTCTGCCATCTCTTTAAACGACTCGATCGCCTGGCTTAGGTACGTCTCAATCTTCGGATTCTTGGGATAGCTGCTGGGATCGGCCTCCGCAATGGGCGAGATACGCGGTCCGCCGGTGTTGACTCGCATGGACTTTGCACCAATCACGGCAGCACCGTCCAGCCACTTCTTCGCGACCTCGATGCCTGCCTTGCGCTTGGTGTCGTCCAGGTCACAGATGTCGCGTGGCGCGTTGTTGGAGATGTGGTGGATGTGCGTGCCGGTTGCCTGCAGTTTGGCCGCCATCCCGTCCAGCCACTTGCGGCTGCTTGGTGTGGATGGATCGAACTCTTCCCAGTCGCGTGACTTGCCATCTGCATTTGTAACTGTGGTCTTGACGTACTGGCTGCTGTCAGCGCTGTCGCCGAACAGCGAGGACCAAAGGTCCATCTTGGTGACCCCGGGAAAGGTCTTCTTTGTAAACTCCGGGAAGTCCAGCGCGGTGATTTCCCCGTACTTTGCCTTCATCGTTTTTACCGTGGCCTGGTCCGTCGTGATGGAGTTCGCCTGGTTGCGCACCTTGAAGAGGAAGCGCAGTGGATAGCTGTTCGAAGCAATGCGCTCGACCTTCTCCTTGTCGATCCCTGAAGCGGTCGCCGGGGTGGCGAGGGAG
>CAXTFT010000039.1:0-26037 GCA_964243585.1 uncultured Terriglobus sp. | reverse complement strand
GTCTGCCTCTGTGAATGCATCGCGGAGCGCCTGCTTCTGCTTGGTTTGCCGGGTTACGACGGACATGGAACTCTCCAGGGGGCTTGAAGTTGCGCTTCCATTCGCAATAATACAGCGCCTGCCGTGGCAGTGTAACGATCGCGTGCAGGCCATGCAAGCCGGTTCGTTAGAATGGTTGTTAGAGCGAACTTCTTATGTCTGAGCATACGATCAATCTGCCTTTCGTCGACCTGTCGCAGCCGCCTGCGGAAAACATCGTCCGCGTGACCTTTCAGCCGGAAAACAAGACGGTTGAATTTCCGTTCGGCACCATGCCGTACGACGGCCACGGCCAGCCCATGAGCTTTCTTGATGTCGCAGAGAACTACGGCGTCTTCATGGACCACGCCTGCGGTGGCGTTTGCGCATGCACTACGTGCCATGTCTATGTGAAAGCGGGTGAAAACGGCCTGAACGATCCGGAAGACGATGAGCTTGACCGTATCGATTTGGCCGCCGGTCCTCAGACGAACTCGCGGCTTGGATGTCAGGCCGTCATTCACAGACCGGGAACCTACCTGGTCGAGATTCCTGCGTGGAACCGCAATTACGTGCAGGAGGGCAAGCCTGCAACGGTACTTGCCGGTGGAAAGGAATAACAGCGTGCCCCGTGAGATCGAGTGGACCGACTCCGAAGAGATCGGCATTCAACTGCAGGAGCTGCACCCGGACACCGATCCGCTGACTGTTCGGTTTACCGACCTGCACAAGCTGGTGACAGCGATCCCCGGCTTTACCGGTGATCCGGCGAAGTCGAATGAGGGCATCCTGGAAGGTATCCAGATGGCCTGGCTGGAAGAGTATAACGACGCCAAGTAGTCCTGTTGCCCCTAAGGACGATGCAGCATGTACTAAGACCGCGTTGTGCTGTGTGTCACATGATTCGTAGCGGGTGTCGCGGATCTCACACATTCAACTCAGGCTTTATCGCATGACTCCGGGATGGTCCACAATGCCTGCGCCAATGGCAGGTCTTATTGCCGTGCAGTGTCCAAAGCCGAGCCGGTCTGCAAAGACAAGCCACTACTTTGCCGTCCTTCGCCGCAAAAAAGCCTGTGGCAGTGCGGATGCAGTAGCCACAAGCACTCCAAAGGCAACGGCTACGCCCACACATGAGCCCAGCAGAAGGCGCAAGAGGTTCGCAGAGTGCGTTGTGCTCAGGCGCAGCGCGTGCATCATCGCGGAGATCGCAAGACCGCTCACCACCGCTGCCAGCAGTGCCTTGCCCAGTTCCGGCCACTCCAGTTCCGGCAGGCTGACCATGTGTTTGCGGTGCAGTGAGACAGCCAGCGCCATCATGTGCGCGGCAATGGCGATGTCCGACGCGACCACCAGCCCGGCAATGCCGTAGCCCCGAAACAATAGGGCGTATAGCGGCAGTGACAGCACGGTGACGACCGTTCCCGACAGCATGGGCGTCAGCGTGTCGCCTGCCGCGTAAAAGGCGCGCGCGTACAGGTTCTGCGATGTCCAAAAGACCAGCGATAGGCAGAACAGGACAAACAATTGCACAGCGCTGGTGGCGTCATGGCCGCGGAACCGACCGCCGCTCAACGCCAGGTTGATGAGCGGTTCTGACAGCGCAACCATCCAGGCTGTCAGCAACAGGCTTACACCAAGTAAACGCGATACGGACCGGTTCACCGCGCTGCTGAATCTGCCGATGTTGCCGTCGGTCCACAGCGACGCAAAGAAGGGCAGCGAAGCCAGGCCGGCAGCCGGTCCCACAATGCCCATTGGCGCGGCAAACAGGTCGCGCGAGTACTTCATCAGCGAGATGCCGCCAGTGACGTCCGAGGCGAAGTAGCTGCGGATGACCGGGTCCAGCGTTACGATGGATTGGCCGAGAATCAACGGCAGGCTCAGACGTAACCATTCGCGCAGGGTGGGGTGCCGCAGGTCGAAGGCCGGGGTCCAGCGCATCCCGATGCGCCGCGCACCCACCACGTTGATCAGGAAGAAGCCGAGTAGTGCCCCGGCGGCTGCACCTACCGCCAGCGAGTAGATGCCCAGCGTGCGGTTCAGCAAAAGTCCCCCCGCAATGATGCCTCCGTTGTAGATGAGTGGCTGCATGGCCTGGTAGAGGAAGATCTTGCGCGACAGCAGACGCGACCCGAAGACGCCGCCAGCCAGCAGCAGCAACTGGTTCGGCAGCAGGATGCGCGTCATGCGCACGCACATGGCGGAAGCCTGCTCCGAACCGTGGAAGCCGTGGAATTTGTAGCGTACATACCACGGCGCAAGCACTTCTCCTGCAACAATGGCCAGGGCCAGCCCGGTCCCCACAACATTCAGAATGTTGGACAGCGCCCGGTC
Source organism: uncultured Terriglobus sp. (assembly GCA_964243585.1). Classification (GTDB taxonomy): domain Bacteria; phylum Acidobacteriota; class Terriglobia; order Terriglobales; family Acidobacteriaceae; genus Terriglobus. The sequence continues at coordinate 23,682 of CAXTFT010000039.1, read as the reverse complement.
ACCCTCCTCCAATGTGCCGGTGCTCTCGTACCTGGCGAGGAGCTTGACAAAGGTAGTAGAGGCCACGCCGCCGATCAGGAGATAGTAAATAACGTCGGGCAGTTCAAAGGCAGCGTTGTAGGCGTCCACAGCGGGGCCTACGCCAAAGATCTGGGCGATCAATTTATTCCGGACCAGCCCAAGCGCCCCCGACAGCAGGGCGGACACCATCAGCAGCAGCGACGCGGAAAAAGCTGTTTGCGCACTGCCGAGGCGTAATCGGGGGAACAGGCCGGGGCTGGACGGAGAGGGCAAGACAATCCCCATTTTAGGGTGCTGTCAGCGTCTGGTCGCGTTTCAACACGTAGTCAGCCGCCGAAGGAGGAAAGCAGACTCGGCGGCCTGCTGAGTGGGGTCGCTGCCAGCAGCAGACACAGCTTCAGCATCGCCGCAGAACTTAGCCCGGCAGATCAGCTTCAGCCCTCCCGAAACAGTCCAGGTAATCTCCAGGTCTTACGTGTCGCCGCCGGGCTCGTCTTCAGTAAAGGCGAAGAGCGGGGGAGCAAGGTTCGGAGCGTTACGCCTTCTGGCAGTCAAGTGCAGGCCGCGGTGCGCGGGATTCGTAATAGACAGATTGGCCACAGGGCGCGCCAGCAGGGCGGCGATCTCACGCAGTTCGCCATGAAGCTGGCGTAACTTCATGCCGGTCGTGGGAGAGGTTTGTTCCACGGCGTCTGGCTGCAAGGGCAGCGCCGGTTCAGGCGAACGCGCTTTTTCCTTCAGCAACTGGCGTGCGCCGGGAATGGTGTAGCCCTCGTCGTAGAGCAGGCGGCGGATCTCCACCAGGGCCTCGACATCGCGCTTCCGGTACAACCGTTGTCCGGTCCCACCCTTGCCGGGCTTCAGGTGGGGAAACTCGGTCTCCCAAAAGCGCAGGACGTACGGTGGCAGTGCCAGCAGCCGGGCCACCTCGCCGATGCGGAAGTAGAGCTTATTCGGGATCTCCGGCAGTGGCGTGCCTGTTTTCAACTTTCGGCTGGTTTCATTTCGCGCCACAGTCGCTCCGGTCCGTGTCAAGGTGACGCCTTCTTGCAGAAGTGTAGGCCGGCTCAGCCGGGTAAAGTCCAGTTGCTTTCAAGCTACTCGCCACGAAAGCGCAAAAAAGGGCCCCGCAAAGTTTGCGGGGCCTCGCTCATGGGGACAGGAACAGCGAGCGGCGATACCGCGCCTGGTGTTTGGCTTGCCTCCAATGGTTTTCTCTCCCTGACAAAAACCTGAATCTACTTTGCCAACGCCACACGTAGGATAGCACCTTGCCAGCCACCCTAGATATTGGGCCAACGTAACAAAAATGTCAACTTAGGAAGCAAGATCTTCGTCTGAAAAGAGAAATCTTGACCAGAATGGAACCGTACAACTAGAGCACTCGTATTGTTTGACGAGCGCTTGGTGCGGTCACGGGAGAACCTCTATGAAGCATCGGATTACGGCAATCGTTGCGGGCGCACTTTTGCTGCTGCCGCTGTCAGGCTGCATGGTGCGCACCCGTAACGGTGACAAGGGCGACAAGGATGTAGACATCTCCACGCCGCTGGGCGGACTTTCCGTCAAGACAGACAATGGTGCAGTGCAGAAGAAACTTGGGCTGCCCCTCTACCCAGGAGCGGTGCTCGAACAGAAGAAGGGCGAGGACCACTCGTCCGCGGATGTGGACATGAATTTTGGCGCGTTTCACCTGCGGGTGCTGGCCATGGGTTTTACCACGGCAGACAGCCCGGACAAGGTGCGCGAGTTCTACCGGAAGGCGCTTGGGCAGTACAGCGACGTAATCGAGTGCCGTCACAAACAGCCGGTTGGAAAGCCGGAACGCACCGGCCTGGGGCTGACCTGTGCCGACGATAACCACGTACATGCAGGAGCCGACACAAAGGATGAAGACGGCGACGAGACAGAGCTGAAGGCAGGGTCTTCCTCGCGTCAGCACATTGTGTCTTTCCAGCCACAGGGCGCAGGCACCAGGTTTGGATTGGTTTCATTGCAGTTGCCGCGCGGCGACAGCAAGGATGAGTAGTACGCGCCTCAAACAGGACTCCGTGACGTGCAGCCCGCACAAGCCATTCCGGCTTCTATGAGCTTCACAGGCAGTTTCCATTGGCTATCTGCGATAGCCTCAGAAGAACATGTACCAGAGCTGCCCACGTTGCCACGGCGCGCTGCCGACAATTGACACAACACCGGTGTTTTGCCCGCACTGTGGCTTGCCGCAGTTGCGGGTATCTGGCGATGTGGTCGCCAACGCGGCTGTGGCTGAAAGCAACAATCCGGCAACGGCAGGGCTGTCTGCAGGCGAAGGTGCGCTGCACATGCCACGGGCATTGCGCGTGGTTGCTGTGGCCGGGTTGCTGGGCGTTGTCCCCGCATCGCTGCTGCCGGGCGCGCTGGTGGCGGGTGAAACGGGTGGCATCGCGCTGCTGCTGATGCCCGCGCTTGCGCTGGGCGCCGTCTTTGTCTATAGCCGCAGCCGTCCCCCAACTATTGTGTCGGCTGCTGGAGGCACCCGCATTGGCACGCTGCTTGGTCTCTGGATGGGATCGCTGGTTGCGGCTGTGACCGGTATTGCGGGATTTGTCCTGCGCTACCGCTACCACTCGCACGCAATGGACGACAAAATTGAGCAGGCTGCCGCGCAGATGCCAACGCAATTGAAGATGGCCGGGTCGCCCCCGCCGCCCGAACTGCTCGCATTCCTGCAGACACCGGAGTTCCGTGCGGGCACCTTCATTTTCGGCCATGTCTTTACGCTGTTGCTGCTGGTTGCCGCGGGATCGGTCTGTGGTTGGATGGCGGCGACCGTGCTGCGCGCACGTCGCCAGCGCACCATTGACTAACGGCAGCACTTGCGACGGTCTCCGGACGGACCGTATCATCACGGCACCATGAGCGAACTTACGACGACCCCAGTCCCTGCTGCCGGCAAGCCAAACATCCGCGAAAAGGGGCGGCTCATGTCCGCCTCAGAGATCGAGCGCACTCTGATTCGTCTTGCTCACCAGATTGTTGAGAAGCATGAAGGCAGTGGCAACCTGGGGCTGGTGGGTATCAAGCGGCGAGGCGTGCCACTCGCAAACCGCATCGCAAAGATGATCGAAGGTATTGAACGGCAGCCGGTACAGACAGGGACGCTGGACATCTCGTTTTACCGGGATGATCTGTCAACCAGTGGTCCGAGGCCGACCGTGCAACCGGCAGAGATCGGCTTCGACATTGGCGGCCGCGACATCATTCTGCTGGATGACGTGCTCTACACCGGCCGCACCATACGCGCCGCGCTGGATGCGCTCTTTGACCATGGCCGGCCACGTTCGGTCCGTCTGCTGGTGTTGATCGACCGTGGCCACCGCGAGCTGCCCATTGAGGCGCAGTTTGTAGGCCGAGTCATTCCGACCAGTTCGCGCGAAATTGTTGAGGTAAAGCTCAACGAAGTGGACGGTAATGACCAAGTGTTGCTGGTGGAACTGACCGACTAATGCGTGGTCATGCAGCCTGCTGTCTGCGTGACAAAGCGTGGCCGGCCGTGAACAAGGCAAGCCCCAGCACGAGGTAAATCGAAGCCGTGGCACTGATTGCCGCCCCCATGCCATAGCGCTGCGCGGCCAATGCGATGACCACCGGGGCGGTGCCGCCACCCAGCCAGCCAAGCGAGTTCATGATGCCCAGGGCGCTGCCGCGCCGATGCGTCGGCACCACATCGTAGAGCGATGCCCAGATGTTCGCGTCGTACACTCCCTTGAAAAAACCGAAGCCCACCAGGGCAGCGAGCAGGACGGGAACGACTCGCGTGTGTCCCGCGAAAAACAGGAAAGGTACTCCTCCCAGCAGGCCCAGCGACTGGGTCAGCATGCGTCCGCCACGGTGGACTCCCGCACCGCGCTTGACTGCCGCATCCGCCAGAAAGCCGCCGCTCAATACGCCCAGCACGGACGCAACCTGCAGATACGCCGTACCGTTCAGGCCCGCCATCAGCAGGCTCATGTGGAACTTTTCGACAAAGTACGTGGGCATCCAGGTCAGAAATACCACTGCAACGAAGTTCGCGCCCATGAAGACTGCGATCAGCAACAGCACAATGGGTCGCCGCAATGTGTCTCCTAAGCCGTCCAGGAAGCTGAACGACGCCGGTGCCTCCACGGGCAGAGCGTCTTCGCCACTCTCAAGGACGTTGCTGGTCGCGGAAGATCCATGCTGCGGTTCATGAATAAACACCCACAGGACCGCACCCAGTGCGATCCCAAGCACGCCGAAGCAAAGAAAGCTGGCGCGCCATCCATAGGTTTGCCCAATCAATCCTGAAAGCGCGCCACCCGCAATGCTGCCCGCGTACACGCTGGACTGGTGAAGCGACATCGCGCGTGACCGTGTCTCCCGGCCGTGATACGCAGCGATCAGCGACATGGAAGCAGGGAAGTAGAATGCCTCGCCAAGGCCGCCAAGCGCACGGCAGACAACAAGCTGCGAGTAAGTGCGCGCAGCCGCCGTGGCGGCGGTCACGACCGACCAGAACACCAGCCCGCCCAGCACCAGCGTTTTGCGTGGCAGGCGATCGCACAGCCAGCCCGCAACCGGGCCGAACAGCGCATACATCCACATGAATGACGAACCCACCAGGCCAAGCTGCACACTGCTCAGGTGCAGCTCTGTTCGCAGCAGCGGAAAGACGCTAAAGATCGCCTGGCGGTCCGCGTAATTAAAAAAGCACACGAACCAGAGCATGCCCACGAGCCACCACTTGTATGTTGGCCTGCTCGCAAGCTGTTCGCTCATGGACGCTTCAGGCTCCGGGGTTTATACGGTGAATGTTAAAGAAAGCGGGAACACCCTGTTGCAGCAAATGTTCACGACGCCAGTAGTCATACTCCATCAGCCGCTCTGTCTGGCTGGCGCGAATGTGTTCTGAAAGAGCGGTCATCGCCGCTTCCAGCTTGCCGTGGACCACCGCATCCAGAATGCTCTGGTGGTAGTGCTGAATGCTCTTCAACGTGGAAAGGTCGTGCCCACGACGGCGAATGGCAAACACGCTGATCAGCAACCGTGTGTCGTTGATGATCTTCTGCAGGCGCGAGTTATGCGTCATGCTCATCAGCAGGGCGTGAAAGCCAAGGTCGCAGGCCAGGAAATGCTCCATCTGCGTGTCGTTCAACGCTGTCTTCTTAGACCTGGAGAGTTCTTTCTGCAGTAGGTCAATGCCGTCAATTAATTGCTGCAGGCGAACCTTGTCCTCCGTGCGAAGTGGAACCGCGGCAACACGTGCCACGGCATAGACTTCGAGCGCTTCCCGCAGTTCGTACAGTTCAATGATGTCTTCGCGCTTGACGTGCGCCACCAGCATGCCGCCGCCGGGTGCCTGTTCCAGCATGCCTTCGGCGGCCAACTGGTTCATGGCTTCGCGGATCGGCGTGCGGCTGCTGCCCAGGTCTTTCGCCAGTTGCAGTTCCGAGATACCAGACCCTGTCGGGAGCCTGCCGCTCGCAACCAGTTGCTGAATGTAGAGATATGCCTTCTCGCGAATGGAAGGGTCCCTGGTTGCGCGAATCTGCCTGGGTTTCCGGCTCATGGCAAAAGACTATCCCACCCTGTGACAACTGTCGGCTTGCTGCACGGAATGACGTAGTTACTGGCAAGTTGAGTTATAGCGCACCGGTTCCTGATCTGTCGACATCCGGGCGACATAACGTATATATTTACCGGCAGTCAGGAGGCGTATTTGCGCCCACTTCGCAATCTGCTGCTTTCTCTGTGCTACCTGCCCGCGCTTGCCGTTGCACAAGCACAGCCGGGTGGTGAACTGATCTACGCTGTCGGTTCCACCAGCTTTCCCTCCAGTCACGCCTCAACCGTCGTCGAACTGAAGGATGGCACGGTGATGTCGGCCTGGTTTGGGGGGACGGCGGAAGGTAAGCCGGATGTCGCCATCTGGAGCGCGCGGCGTACCTCGTCGGGGTGGTCCGCTCCGGTAGAGATGGTGCGCGAACCCGGCACACCCTGTTACAACCCCGTGCTGTTCCACACCCGCGACGGGCGGCTGTGGATGTACTACAAATTCGGCCCTCATCCAACCACCTGGAGCGCGGGTCGCATGTTCAGCACGGACGAAGGCAAGACATGGTCGCAGCCTGAGCATCTGCCGGCAGGCCTGCTTGGTCCCATCCGGGCCAAGCCGCTCGTGCTGAATGACGGCGCGATTGTGAGCGGCACATCATTTGAAAGCTATCGTACGTGGGCCGTGTGGATTGAACGCAGCACAGACGACGGTGCTACCTGGACCAAGATCGGCCCGATCGTTCCACCGATGGACCTGGACAGCAAAGGCCTGGGCAATGGTTCGGCTGCTGTGCCGGCGGATGTGCCGGGATCGACTGATTGGAAGTTCATTCAAGGCATTATCCAGCCTTCGGTCGTGCAGTTGAAGGGCAGTCATTTGCGCCTGTATGCGCGCTCTACCGCAAAGACTGCGCGTGTCACGATTGCAGACTCCAGCGACTTTGGCAAAACGTGGACTCAGGCGCGCGCAATCGATGTGCCCAACCCAAACTCCGGCATTGACGCAGTCGCGCTGCCTGACGGACGCGTGGTCATGATCTACAACAACACCACAACAGGCCGCACGCCGCTGAACCTGGCCGTGAGTACAGATGGGGAACACTTCCGCATGTGGAAGACACTAGAAGAAACACCCGGTGAGTACTCCTACCCTGCGCTGGTACAGGCGTCCAACGGCGACCTGCTGATGACGTATACCTGGAATCGTAAGACCATCAAGTATGTGCGTCTGCCGCTTGCAGACGTGCCACGCTGACCTGTCGTTCTTGTGCTTACTTGGAGTGTGTCTTGAACGAGAAGTTGGTGCAGGGAGTCTACGCGGCTGTTCTAACGCCGCGCACGAAGGACGGCACGCCCGATCTCGAGGCGCTGCGCTCACTGCTTCGATTTCTGCTATCGCACGGTGTTCGCCAGTTTGCGATGAACGGTGCCACCGGTGAGTTCTGCCTGTCGACGCCGCTGCATCTGCAACAGGTGCTTGCGGCTGTGCATGAGGTCTGTGGCGACAGCGCGAAGACGTTGTGTGGCGTAGGTGCCGCGGGTGCGGCCCAATCCATCGAACTGGTTCAAGTTGCAGAGGCTGCCGGGGTACACGGCCTGCTATTGCCTATGCCTTACTTCTTCCCCTATCGCCAGGATGATCTCGCTGCCTTCAGCGAAGAAGTGGCAGCCGCGACACAGATGCCTGTTCTGCTATACAACCTGCCGCAGTTCACCTCGGGCCTTGCCGTAGAGACAGTATGCGATCTCGTCGGTCGCGTGCCGAACATCATCGGCGTCAAGGATTCGAGCGGCTCGCTCGATATTCTGCAGGCCCTAGCGGAGCGGCATCCCGGTGCATGCCGCATTGTAGGAAATGATGCGGCTTTGGCACCAGCCCTGCAACAAGGCCTGTGCGATGGCGTGGTCTCAGGCGTCGCATGTGTGCTGCCGGAAGTGATTACCGCTTTGTATAGCGCCCAATTCGGCAGCACTCGCCTCGAGGTGCAAGTGTCGTTACTTAATGAATTTATCGCTCAGCTGAATGTTTTCCCGACGCCATGGGGCCTGAAACTGGCAGCAGAAGCACGAGGCGTTCTACCGGCAGTGTTTACACAGCTGCTTAGCGACCAACGCCAGCGTGAAGCGGCAGACTTCATCGAGTGGTGCCGTGCGTGGCCGCCTACCGCACAGTTGACTTTGGAAGCCACGGCATAGCATGCATCGTGTATGCAGCAGGAGACGGAATCATGCAGCAAGACGCAATGGCACCCTCTAACGTTTCCCGGCCGCCGCGAGAGGTGTACCTCATCACCAGCGGTGACCTTCGACTCGCAGCAAATCAGGTGTGCTGGCCTGCGCAGCGCGCGCTGGAAGACACGCTGACCGAAGCGTTCGCACGCGAGGGCTACACGTTGCGGCGTGCGTTCCCGTTTGACCCGGTACTGGGGCACGGCTTCATCTCGTCGCAACGCATGGGCATGGATGTCTTCCTTGACATTCCCTCTGACGCAAAGCTGGTCTTCGCCACTGCCGCGTGGCAGTACAGCCATCATGTGCTGCCTGGGCTGCGCAGCCATCGCGGGCCTATCCTGACAGTTGCGAACTGGTCCGGGCAGTGGCCAGGGCTGGTGGGACTGTTGAACCTGAATGGTTCACTGGTAAAGGCTGCTGTGCGCTTCTCGTCTTTGTGGAGCGTTGACTTCAAAGACGACTTTTTGCGGAACGGCCTTTCAGAATGGCTTGGCACAGGCTCGGTGACGCACGACCTTTCGCACGTTCGAGCGTTTGAGCCAGACGGTCTCTCATCAGAGATCCGATCGGCTGCTAACGGCATTGCTGAAACCATTCTCCGCAGGAAGGTCATTCTTGGCGTCTTCGATGAAGGCTGCATGGGCATGTACAACGCCATCATTGATGATGAGCTGCTCAATCCCGCGGGCATCTTCAAGGAGCGGCTCAGCCAGTCGGCACTGGTGGCAAAGATGCGCAGCGTGGGCGAAGACGAAGCCAAGGGTGTCCTTCAATGGTTGCTGGACCGTGGCGTAACCTTCGACTTTGGGAGCGATCCTGCAGCAGAACTGACACGTGAGCAGGTACTCGATCAATGCAGAATGTACATAGCAGCCATGCGCATGGCAGCGGATTTCGGCTGCGATGCTATCGGTATCCAGTACCAGCAAGGCCTCAAAGACAGCGTGCCGGCTTCAGACCTGGTGGAGGGATTGCTGAACGACGCTGACCGCCCTTGTGTGTATGCGGAAGCGGGTGGGAAAGAACTTTACGCAGGCGCTCCTCTACCCCACTTCAACGAGGTGGACGAGTGCGCGGGTGTGGATGCGCTTGTGACCAACCGGGTGTGGACCGCGCTTGGACTGGACCCCTCGACCACGCTGCACGATGTGCGCTGGGGCCAACGGTATAAAGACGACAGTATCGACGCTTATGTTTGGGTGCTGCAGATTTCCGGTGCGGCACCGGCAAGCCACTTCGTTGGAGGGTACGCCGGCGCGCGCGGCGAGCGTCAGCCACCCATGTACTTTCCACTGGGCGGCGGCTCGCTCAAGGGCGTCGGCAGACCGGGCACGCTGGTCTGGAGCCGAGTCTTTGTTGAGGATGGCGCGCTGCATTGCGACCTGGGACTTGGCACTGCATTGGAGCTGCCACCGGCGGAAACAGAACGGCGCTGGCGTGAAACCACTTACCAATGGCCTCTTGTGCACGCGGTCTTCCACGGTGTTTCGCGCGATGCGTTCATGGCCCGCCATCGCGCCAACCACGTAAACATTGTGTACGCCCCCGATGTTGCGCAGGCAGCCAGGGGATTATGGATAAAAGCCGCTACGCTCCACGCGCTCGGAATTGCAGTCCACATCTGCGGTGATGTGCCACCTGCGCAAGCGTTATAAAATGCAGATGCACACAATCTGTCGACATACTGTATGTCAACTGTTGACTACAACGTACTGAACACTTACTGTCAACAGCGCTCCAGAGTTTGCTGCGTTCAAGCATTCAAAGAGATTTGCTTGGTGCGCTCGACGAGGTTTTGATTATGCTCTCTGCCCGCTTTTTCTCTCCGGCTCGTGTTGTTCTTGCCGCTCTTCCGCTCAGTCTTCTCGCGGTCAGTGCTGCTCATGCGCAGGACCTGAACGGTAGCATTGTTGGCCAGGTAAGAGACACAAGCGGCGCGTCGGTTCCCAGTGCAAAGATCACGGTCACCAACACCGAAACATCTGCGCAGGTCACGGCAAAAGTGTTGGACGACGGCAGCTACGTAGTGAAAGTGCCACCTGGCGTCTATGACTTGAGCATTAACGCGCCCGGCTTTAAGGCTATTCGTGTGAAATTGCTGCGGGTCGAAGTCAACACCCAGAGCCGCGCCGACGCTACGCTCAACATCGGCGATACGCGCGAGGTGGTTAACGTGGAGGCAGTCAGCAACAACGTTGATACGACAACATCCACGCTGAAAGAAACCATCGGCGAACAAACCATTGAAGACGCGCCGCTGAATGGCCGCAATCCCATCAGTCTCATCCTGCTGGTACCCGGCGTGGTTCGTGATCCACGCGCCAACGTCACGAGTGGCAACACCTATCCCGGCGCAGCCGGTATATCAATCAACGGCAATCGTTCGAATACCACGAACTATATTCTGGACGGCGCAACCAACAACGACAACTATGTAAATGCGCCCGCGCCGCTGCCCAATCCGGATGCGCTGCAGGAGTTCAGCGTACAGACAAATAATTTCGGCGCGGAGTTTGGCCGTCTGCCGGGGGGCGTTGTAAATGCTGTGACGAAGTCGGGCACAAACACCTTACATGGCAGCGCCTTTGAATACACTCGTAACAATGCTCTTAACGCAGCGAACCACTTTGCTTCTGTGTCGAACGGCATTAAGACTGATGATGGTCTTAAGCGGCACCAGTTTGGCGGAACTATTGGCGCACCGGTCTTCATTCCGCATCTGTACGACGGACGCAACAAGAGTTTCTTCTTTGTTTCGTTGCAGGAGACGCTTGTGCACCAGCGTCCCAATGCGAGCAGTGCCGTGGTGCCTAGCGCGGCACTGCGCAATGGCGATTTCTCCAGTATCACCTCGCCCCTGTACATACCGTTCGATGCGGGCGGGCGCACTTATACCAACAATCAGATCACCACGATCAGCCCCGTGGCGCGAGCCATGCTGCAGTTCATCCCGCTGGCACCCGCGGGTACTCCCATCAACGCGCAGGGTGGCCAGACCATCTTCTATCGCAGCTTGAATAACACTAGCGACCTGCAGTTACTGACAAGGATCGATCAGCATTTCGGCAGTAAAAACACGTTGTACGGCACGTTTAACCAGTCACACCAGATTGCGCAGCCCTTTCTCGATCCGGCCAATTACCTTGCCTATAAAAATGCGGGTGACTGGACTTATCAGCGCTACCAGGCCAGTGACACGCACATTTTCAGCGGCAACCTGCTTAATCAGGCTTCATTCGCGTACCTGCACAACCGCTACAAGAACACGCCGGTATACCCTTCGGCCACGCTGCCTTCACTGGGCGTGAATGCCTACGTACCGCCTGCGCAGACGGAGTACCAATTTACCGTCAACAATTTCTTTACGCTGTATACAGGTGATACCAACGAGTTCATTCGCGATGAATATCAAGGCATTGATACCGTCCGTTGGAACCTGGGCCGTCATTCGCTGAGTTTCGGTGGCGAATACTACTTCGGCACCGGTGACAACACCAATAACTTTCAGCAAAATCCGGTGTACACCTACACCGCGCAAAGCTACACGCCCAACCCTGGAACGGTGGCCGCCAGCACAGGCAACAGCTTTGCGGACTTCCTCACCGGACGCTTCGTTTCTTTTCTGCAGGGCGCGGGGGAGTTCAAGAACACGCGTTATAACCACTGGGCGGGTTTTGCTGAAGATAGCTGGAAGGTCAATACAAGGCTCGTGCTGAACCTTGGTGCAAGGTATGAACCCTTTCTGCCTTATTACGACTTGAACAATAAGCTGGCTGCGTACCGGCCTGGCGTAAAGAGCACACTTTATCCAAACGCGCCCACTGGCATCGTGTTTGTGGGTGATCCGGGCGTTTCGCGTGGTGGCTTCAATGCGTCATACACCAACATTGCGCCGCGTGTGGGCTTTGCGCTCGATATCTTCGGTGACGGCAAATCAAGTCTGCGCGGTGGTTATGGCATCTTCTACGACCAGCCGAATACCATCACCACGAACAATCAAACCGATCAGGCGCCGTTCGCACCTGTGCTTACACTTACCGGCAGCTCTGCAAACAGCACGGAGAATCCTTACGGAGGCACCACCAATCCGTTTCCGTATCCCACGCCGGCTTCGTCATCTTCCACCTTCCCGCAGTACACCTCGCAGTATGTGTATAGTGAGCGTCTGCGCAATGCTTATACCCAGTCGTTCAACCTGCAACTACAGCAGGACCTTGGCTTTGGCACGATCTTCAGCCTGGCATATGCGGGCTCTGCTTCCACGCATCTGCCGGTTGCGCGTGAACTGAATGCTGCTGTGTACATGCCGGGTGTATCCACTGTTGCGAACACCAACCAGCGGCGTCCCATGGGTCCGGCGCTTGGGTCAAGCACCATCCTGGAGGCAGCAGGCTCTGCGAACTACAACTCACTGCAGGCCAATGTGCGACGTTCTTTTTCGAAGAGTGTGTCGGTGTTAGCGAACTACACGTGGGGCAAAGCCATCGACACATGGTCTGACACCAAGACGCTTGGCGGCGCGCGCGCCATCCCCACAAATCCAGGCTACGACCGAGGTCCCGCCGACTACGATCGCCGCCATGTGATCAACGTTACATCCATCGTCCACATCCCTGCTCCGGTGCAGAACGGCTTTGCCAAGGCGTTGCTGGGCGGATGGGAGCATACGGCTATCTTCAACTACACCGGTGGTTACCCTTTCAGCGTGCTTGCAGGCCGGGACAATGCGCTTACCGGAACACCCAACCAACGCGCAAGTGTCGTTCCTGGCTTGCCGGTCTACCTGGGCAAGCGTTCGAGTGCGGCCACTCAGTTGCAGTACCTCAACACCGCAGCATTTGCTCAGCCTGCACAGGCAGGAAATTACGGCAACAGCGGCCGCAACGCATTTCGCGGACCGGGCTACACGACGCTGGACATGGGTCTGCTGAAGAATTTCCCCATCGGCGAGCGGGTGAAGGGTGTATTTCGATTCGAGGCGTTCAATGTGCTGAATCACACGAATCTGATGCCACCGGTTAATACATTCAGCGCGGGTAACTTTTCGCAGATCACATCGGCGTATGACCCGCGCGTACTGCAGCTTGCCTTACGCCTCGGCTTCTAGGAAAGCTGGGCAGGTGGATGTTGTAAGTGCCGTGGGTAAGCCGACGAGAGGCTTGCCCACGGCACTCTAGTTGCGCGTCTGTCAGCATTCTCCTCACTAGGACGCGTGCCTGCTACCATCGCTGCAGGCGATGAGTACGATTGCGACAAAGCGGATGATTCCTCATGCCGGGTCGCTGCTTTCCATTCAGGACATTTCACTGCATGGCATCACATCGTTACTGGCGTTGGCCAATCAGCTTGAGGGTGAGTCGCATTCGCAGCGTTCCGTGCGGCTCAGCGGAAGAACCCTAGCGTTGCTGTTCTACGAGTCGTCCACACGGACGCGCACCAGCTTTGAAATCGCGGCGAAGTCGCTTGGGGCGATAACGACCCTGGTAAGCGACAAAAGCTCCTCCATCGAAAAGGGTGAGAGCTTGCACGATACGGGCGTAACGCTGCGTGCTCTGGGCGCGGAATGTATTATTCTGCGATCCAATTACAGCGGCGCGCCAGAACTGCTGGCCCGCTGGACCGGCCTGCCCGTGCTAAACGCAGGCGATGGTATGCATGAACATCCTTCCCAGGCGCTGCTGGATTTGCGAACCATGCTGGTCCGGCAGGGGCTTTCGCAATCGCTGACAAGCAGCACCTTGAACGGAGTCACGGTGGTTATCACAGGCGATGTACGCCACTCGCGCGTGGCCCGTTCCAACGCCATACTGTTGCCACGGTTGGGTGCGCGCGTCATTCTGTGCGGTCCGCCGGAACTTTGCCCGGTGGAGGCGTTGACCATTGCGTCCGGTGTGGAGATTGAGCGTGACTTCGAACGTGCGCTCAGCCAGGCAGATGTCGTCATGATGTTGCGGATCCAGCGCGAGCGCCTGGCCGGGCTGGATATTGACATCGCAAGCTACACGGCCCGTTATCAGCTCAGTGCAGAGCGGCTGGCGCGGTGCGCGCCGGCTGCGCTGGTAATGCATCCCGGGCCTATGGTGCGCGGGCTTGAGATCGATTCAGAGGTCGCAGATGGGCCGCAAGCGGCGATCAGAGAACAGGTGACACACGGGCTGGCCATACGCATGGCCTTGCTGCACAGAGCGCTGCGAAGCGAGGTGCATTCATGAGTTCACTTTTGCTGCAAAACGGGCGTGTCATCGATCCCGCCAGTGGTCTGGATGCTGTCTGTGATGTGCGGATGTCTGGTGGGGTCATTCGAGAAGTGAACCCCTCTCCTTTGCGCGTTCTAGGGCCATTGGACGAACAGGTAATTGGCTGCGCGGGCATGGTCGTCGCGCCCGGGCTGATTGACATGCACGTGCACCTGCGCGAGCCGGGGCAGACGCACAAGGAGACTATCGCCACAGGCACCCGCGCCGCAGTTGCGGGCGGCGTGACTATGGTTATTGCCATGCCGAACACCGTGCCTGTGACTGATTCGGTAGAGTGGCTGCGGTTTGTGCAATCGGCGGACCGCAATCCCGCTGCACGCGTGCTGGCGATGCCCGCAGCTACCGTGGGCAGCATGGGAGCGGAGCTGACGGACTATGCCTCATTGGCAGCTGCGGGCGCCGTTGGCTTTACCGACGACGGCAAGCCGGTTCTGCAGGACAGCGTCATGCGGCGTGCGCTGGTTGCGGCCGCGCGGGTTGGACTGCCCATTTCGCAGCACGCGGAAGACACCCGCATGACCGTGGGTGCCAGTATGAACTTCGGACCGGTCGCATTCCGTCTTGGCCTGCGCGGCATGCCTGTCGAGGCGGAATCGAACATCGTGGAACGCGATATCCGTCTGCTAGAGGAGATCGAGCTTTCGCAAAAATTGCGCCCGCACCTGCATGTGCAACATGTTTCGACGGCAAAGGCACTCGACGCCATTCGCGCGGCGAAGCAGCGGGGCCTGCATGTCACCTGCGAAGTGTCGCCGCATCATCTCGCCTTTACCGACAAGGCGATTGCAGGCGACGCGCAGCAGGGTTCGCACCGCTACGACACGCACTATAAGATGAACCCTCCACTGCGGTCCGAGACAGACCGCGAGGCGTGCATCGCGGCAGTGCTGGACGGCACCGTGGACGTGATTGCGACGGACCACGCGCCGCACGCAGCTCACGAAAAGAATGTCGAGTTTGAGCGCGCACCCAATGGTATTACCGGCCTGGAGACCGCGCTGGGAGCGTCATTGCGTGTTCTGCATGGCGAACACGGCATGTCGCTCTCCGCAGTCCTTGCGCTGTTCACTGCAGCACCAGCGGAAAAATTCCGGCTCCACGAATTGGGGCACGAGGTGGGTCGCATTGCGCCTGGTGCGTTGGCCGACTTTGTCATTTTCGACGCGGGCTTGCCATGGACCTATGACGTTGCGACCACGTGTTCCAAGTCGAAGAACACGCCCTTTCATGGGTCTGCCATGCTGGGCCGCGTGCATGCCACAGTTGTTGGCGGTGATGTAAAGTTTCGGAGATCGTGACCTGCCTTATTTGTATGTGGCAGAGACGCCGCTAAGGTCGAGTGACAAGTTCCAGTGCCGTACGCAGAGCGTCTGAACCAAAGCTGGTGAGCCACTGAATACGCATGTCGCGCCGGAACCACGTTCCCTGTCGCTTGCTGTAGTTACGGTGTCCCTGCTGTGCTTGTGCGATGGCTTCCCCCTCGGTCAGTTCACCCCGTAGCACAGCCTGCGCTTCCGCATAGCCAAGAGCCTGCAGTGCGCGGCACGCTTCGCCATAGCGAGCAATCAGTCCCGCGGTTTCCTGCACAAGGCCGTCGTGGAACATCGCTGCGCAGCGTGCATTAATCTTCCCGTATAGTGACGCGCGGTCCGGTGCGAGCCCAATCTGCTTCACTCGATATCCGACAAGCGGCTGCGGTCTCCCGTCGCTCCAGGCCGAACTCATGGGCCTGCCGTCCATCACGAAAACTTCGATGGCACGGATCAGCTTGGGTGCGTCGTTCGCGTGGATGCGCTGTGCCGCGACCGCATCCAGCCTGCGTAGCGCGCGGTGCAGAAGTTGTGGACCCCGCCTGCCTACCGCAACCTGCAGGCGGCTGCGAAGCGCTTCGTCCCGCTGCGGCAATGGGCTCAGGCCGTCCAGCAGGGCACGCAGGTACAGCCCTGTACCGCCGCTCACGATAGGTACCTTGCCGCGCGAGGTGATATCTGCCACTGCAGCCCGCGCAGCCCGTCCATAATCGCCGGCGGTGTACTCGACGTCTGGAGGGACCACGTCGAGCAGGTGATGCGGCACCCGCCTGCGTTCTTCAGGGGAAGGTTTGGCGGTGCCTAACTCCATGCCGCGGTAGACAGCAACAGAGTCGCACGAAATGATCTCGCCGCCGAGCGCTTCCGCAAGGTGGAGGGAGAGTGCAGTTTTGCCGGAAGCAGTAGGACCGGCGATGACCACCAGCAAAGGTTCATCTGTGTGTCGGTCTACCAGGGTCGCCACCAGCCCGGCGGGAAGATATTGCTCACGCCGGCACGAAGAACTACTGCAATCAGCACGAGCAGGCCCAGCACAAGTGCGGCACCGACCTGCAAGCGGCGCTCACCCGCCAGACGCTGGCGGAACTCATCGGGTGGACGTTGCCGCGGGTGCATGGGTTGCAGCATATGTCAGCCTGACGGGTTACTCCGCAGCCTGGCCGTCCTTGTTGATGCGAAACTCGATGCGGAGTTCCAGATTCGGCCCGTGGAACTCTTTTGGCAAGGGCTGCGCAGCACCAAGGCCGGTAATGGAACCCCACCCCGCGCGATCAATGGCAACGTCATGCGTGGAGTAGTCCAGGTGCATGGCGCTGATGGCACCATTGGGCTGGATGGTGAAGCGCACGCCGGTGATGCCCTGTTTGTTCAGCGGCGGACGGCACTCTTCCGGGATCAGCGGCAACCAATTACGGCGCACATCGGCCAGCAGGCGCTGCAGGTATTTGCCGAAGTCCACACCCTGCGTGTCCGAGATGATCTCCGTGCCCAGCTTGCTGCCGCCGGTCTTGCCGGCGCCCACGGAACCGTAATCGCCGCCTTCGCCGCTACGCCCATTACGTGCGGCTTGTTGAATCTGCTGCGAGGCACTGCCCGGTGTGCTGAAGATGTTACGGTTCGGCTGACTCGGCGAAGCGGAAGGAGCATCCGCCAAGGGTTGCGATCGCGAAGGCTGCGGCGTAGGCGCCGTGTTGCGTGCCTGCTGTTGCGGCGGTTGCTGCTGCTGAGGCTGTGGAGTGGGCGATTGTTGCTGCGGTGCCTGCTTCGGCTGTTGTTGTGGGGGCTGCGGCGCTGCTTTGGGCGCGGGCGGGGTAGGGGTGCCGGCACGCGGTTGCGGTGCTTGAGGGCTGGGCTTTGGGCTTTGTGACTCGGTCGATCGCGTGCTGATAGCCGGTGCCGGCTTGGTCCGCTGCAACTGCTTCTTTAAGTCGGGCGGCACGTCGAGGTAGGTCATCTCATTGGATTTGTCCGGCTGTGCCGTTACCAGTACCGGTGCGTGCCACAGGTAGCGAGGTCCATACACCATGACCCAGCCAAGAACCAGCCAGACAATGACGGAAATGTACACGGCCTCGCGAAAGCGCGCTCGCGAACGCTCATCATCCACCTCATCCAGCAGGGTAATCAGCTCATGCTGGTCCAGGCTGTCGTAACTGCGAAAGCGCCCGCGCAGGTGTTGCCGCTTGCGGGGCTTATCCATGATCGGCATCGCTTCATCTTTGATTTCTGGCTGACTGGGCCGATCCGTTCCCGGAGGTGTCTCAATAGGGGGCACGCTGGATAAATTCTCTCCCGTTAGGACTGCCGTCGAGGCGTTTTTGTTTCTTCCAGATGGAATAGGAACGAACCACGGCGGCTTTCGGCTCTCAGCATTTTCTCATTTCCGCCTGTTGCATGGTGCGGCGAAACAGCGGGCGGTAGAATGACCCCGATGACGCACCTGCCGCACCTGCCCCATCTGCTGCTCGCCTTTAGCCAGTCTGAGCCTGTCAAAGCCGCGTCCCTGGGCACGTTGAAGCGGTTGGGAATGTGGCTGACGCACCTGGGCAGTACCGGCCTGCTGCTGGCTTCGCTGTTTGATTCAGCACTCATTCCAATTCCGTGGCAGCCCATTCTTATCCAGCTCGTCAGTTCGAATCCCGGCAAGTTCCTTCTCTACCCCTTGCTTGCGGCAACCGCTTCCGCAGTGGGTAGCATGGTGCCGTTCTACGTGGGGCGGCTGGGTGGCGAACTGTTCCTGCTGGGCAAGATCAACCGCGAACGCTATGAGCGGCTGCGGGATCGCTTTGAAGAACAGGAGTTCTTCGCCATCCTGATCCCGGCCATGGGACCACCGCCCACTCCGTTCAAGCTGTTTGAGTTCTGCGCAGGCGTCTTCGAGATGAAGCCGCTAACCTTTCTGCTGGCGGCCTTTCTGGGCAAGCTGGTGCAGTTCACGGCCTACGCTACGCTGACTCACCTGTACGGCCCCGCCGTGATGGACCTGGTTTTTCGTACGGTCCGCGCTCATGCGCATCTGCTGTTGTTCATAGTGGGCCTTTTGCTGATTGTGCTGGCAATCTGGGTGGTGCGCAAGATATTCGACCGGAAACGCGGAACAACGCTGCCGATTGAAGAGGGCACCCTGGGTGATGTTCAGAAGAACATTGTCCAGGAGTAGTGACTGCAAGAGACAAGACCAAACCCGTTACGCCGTCTGCGAAGACAGTAGAGTGACTGGCGTCGTGTGTTTCACACGACGCATCCAGCCAAGGCACAGCAGGAGCATCACAGGAATCGCAAGCAGAAAGAGTGCTCGCGACCCACTATGGAACAGCAGAAATTGCAGACGCATAGGTGGCCAAGCCTGTGTACAGCGCCATACGGGTGCGCAGCAGTGCCATCGGCACAAGCAGCAGAGTGAAGTCATGCAGATACATGTGATAAGTGATGAGCATGCTGCAGAGTAAAGCCACAGCAAACCCGCGCTGTCCTGCACCAGGGTTCGGCTGAGATGCATAGTCCACAACACCGCACAAGTTGAGAGCGCAGCCGCTGTCATCGTGACCTGAGGCGGTTGCAAAGCATAGCCGCCGACCGCGTAGAAGAAGCCAAACAGGTTTGGCATGGCGAGCGGGTGTATCGCCATACGTTCGAGTGACCTCGCTATGGTCGTGCGAGAGGCTGCCACTGGATAGCAGGTGAACCAGCGAACGGGTCCCCTCCCATCCCACGAGGGCAAAGGAGATGATTGCCAACAGGCAGGCGCATACTAGAAAACTCGCAAGCAGCTTCGTCTGTAGTCTCCGGAGAAACAGAATGGCGAGCAGTGGCAGCCCCAACTGCGGGATGGAAGCAGGAAAGCGCAAGTCCCCCGGAGAGATCAACGTGTTTTGCACGCGCGCCTGCTCCCGGAGGTCGTACAGGTGCCCGGGCTGGTTCTGGCAGGGTAACCTGCCGCATAAAATGAACGGTCATCCGCACCGAGCGTGCTCTCGCCAAATTGTCTGTTCGCGAAAACTTCCATGAAGAGAAGGACGACAAAGCAAGTAATTAGGATGGCAGCCCAAGTTGGGCGGCACCATTCATGCTGCTGCAGTGTTCTGCCGCACTCCTTTAGCCGTTCCATTACGGCAGAGGAGCCGCTGATGAGTTATTGACGCTCAAAAAAACGCTCCACGTCGGCAATGTCCTGCGTCAGCCGGTAGGGCGGCAGGCTGTCGAGGAAAATTTTGCCGTAGCTTTGCCGCTGCACGCGGTTGTCCAGCAGGACCAGCACACCGCGGTCGGTGACCGAGCGGATCAGCCGGCCAAAGCCCTGCTTCAGCGTGATGACTGCCTGCGGAATCTGCAGATCGTGGAAGGGGTTGCCGCCCGCGTGTTCGATGGCTTCCATGCGAGCCTGCATCACCGGGTCGCTGGGTACGCCGAAGGGCAGCCGGTCGATGATGACGCAGCTCAACTGTTCGCCCTGTACGTCCACGCCTTGCCAGAAGCTGCTGGTGCCGAACAGCACGGCATTGGGCGTTTCCCGGAACTCGTCCAGCAGCGCCTTGCGCGGAGCCTGCCCCTGCAGCAGCAGCGGGAAGGGCAATTCCACCAGCATGCGTTCGTACAGCGCACGCATCTGCGCGTAGCTGGTGAACAGGCAAAAGGCGCGGCCCCGCGACAGTTCCAGAATCCTGCGCATACGTTCGGCGGCGGCAGGCAGGAACTCTGCATCGCGCGGGTCGGGCAGGTACGGCGGCAGGTATAGCAGCGCCTGCTTGCCATAGTCGAAATGCGAGGGCACAGTCAGTTCGCGTGCGCCGGTTAGTCCAAGCCTTTTCGCAATGTGGTCGAAGCCGCCTTGCACCGTTAGCGTGGCAGAGGTCAGGATGACGCTGCCAAAGCCGCTGAACAGCGTGGTGGACAGTATCTCCGAGACGTCAATGGGTGTGGCCTGCAAATAAGTATGGAAGGCCGCGGGTGTGCCGGTCTGCGTGCGCGAAAAGTTCTTCACGCCGCCTGCTGCTCGCCGCTCGATCCAGAAGACGGTGTTCGGGTCCGCGGCCTCCATCAGGAAGGTGGAACTGCCGCGCAGGTCGGACAGCCGTCGCTTCAGGCCGTTCACCTCGTCCACGTCCTTGATGCGTTCGAGCTCGTCCTTCAGCCGATCAAGGGAAGTCAGGTAACTTGCATACGCATCGCCACGCTCTTCCAGAAAGCCTGGGCGATCATGGAAAGGCTGGCGGCCAAGCTGAAAGCTGTCCATCGGCAGCGATCCGAAAAAGGCGCGGCTCCGGTCGCGGAGTGTTGCCGTTGCGCTTTCAATCGAAGACGACGAGACAGCCTTTGCGCGCAGCATCAGCTCCGTGTCGCGTGCCAGTTCTTCGCAGCGCTGCTGCGAAATGCTGACGCCGAAGTAGTCGCTGGCGACCGCCTCCATGTCGTGCGCTTCGTCAAAGATGACCGCAGCTGCCTCGGGCAGCACGCCCGCATCTGGCGCGCCTGCAGCCTGCTGCTTGATGTTCAGGTCGGCGAAAAACAGATGGTGATTCACGATGATCAAGTCGCTTTCCAGCGCCTTCTTTCGCATCTCGGTGATGTAACAGGGCTCGAAGTTCGGGCAGGTCTGCCCCAGGCAGGCCTCGCTGCGAGCGTCCATTTTGCTGAACAGCGGCGAAGGCTCGGGCAGGCCGACAATCTCCGCGCGGTCCCCGGTCGCGGTCGTTTGCTCCCACTGTTGAATGATGTGGAACTGCTTGATCTCCTCCGGCTGGTTCAGCAGCGGTGTTTGCGCCAGCGCATACAGCTTTTGCTTGCAGACGTAGTTGGCGCGGCCCTTCATGGTGCAGACCTTGAGCGGCCCCAGCATCGATTCTAGGAAGGGGATGTCCTTGAAAAAGATCTGCTCCTGCAGGTTCTTGGTGCCGGTCGAGACAATCACGCGCTGGCCACGATCCCGAGCCATGCGCAGCGCGGGCAGCAGGTAAGCAAGCGTCTTGCCGGTGCCTGTCCCGGCCTCCACGATCAGGTGGCGTTTGTCTCCCAGCGCCTTTTCGACGGCCTTGGCCATCTCGTACTGACCCTTGCGGTGCTCATATTGCAGGGAGGACTGGGCCAGCAAGCCGCCCGGCGCGAAGAACTCGTGCAGTGTGGGCAGCGCAGATGTAGTTGCAGTCGACAAGGCGCGAAGATAGGGCGAACATCTCCCATCATATGCGTCAACTGCTTACGCTTCCGAAGACCCTGCCACGAACGTGATCAGCAGCAGCATGCACACAGACAGCAGCACCATGCTGGACGACACTGCACGCTCTCGGCCGCGTGCATGTGCCAGAAATGCGGCCAGAGCTCCCGCGGCCAACAGCACGCCAAAACCAGGCAACAGGTACCAGAGGTACAGGCCGGGTTCGCCTGTCTTGTAGCGGATGATACTTGCGCCGAGTTGCAACACCGGCAGCACCGCGCTGAAAATGCCCCCGACGCGTGCAAGGATGAGCGCTTCCGCATCCGGCAAACCAGCCAGCCCGTGTTTGCGCCGCTCAAGGGAAAGGCGCCAGAACGCAGCGATCACAACCGGTGGTGCCAGCAGCAGGATCGTAAGCAGGTAGAAACTGAGTGTCATAGAAGTCCTACATAACCCCGCGGTCGTGACGCTCCAGGCGTGATGAAGATACTAGCGTAATCGGCAAAACCTCTCTTTCGTCTACGAAGTAGGCATCGGTGTAAATCACTGGCAGTTTGCCCGCAAGGCTTACTGCCGAAAGATGTGGAGATCGATTGCATCCGCCATGGCCTTGTAGCCCGCGTCGTTCGGGTGCAGGTGGTCACCGCTGTCGAACCCCGGCAGGAAACGGTCCGGGTGCGCTGGGTCGGCGACCGCATGGGCAAAGTCAATCACGCCATCGGACTCCACACCCGTCAGAATCCATCGGTTCACAGCCTGCCGTTTCGCTTCGCGCAGAGGCTCCGTTTCCGGCTGTGTGTTGCCGCCGAAGGGCGTAATGGTGCCCAGGATCACACGCAGGCCATGCTCGTGCGCGCGTGCAATCAGCTGCCGGTAACCTGCGATCAGATCTTCGGCGGTAACCGCTTCCGACAGCGGTACCACCGTGCCGGGATGGTTGATGTCGTTGCCACCTTCAAAAATGACAACATAGCGAACACCAGGCTGAGCCAGCACATCGCGGTCGAACCGTGAACTTGCACTGGGACCGTAGCCGATGCCGCCTGGTGTCAGGCCGTCGTGCAGCACGCGGTTGCCGCCAATGCCTTCGTTCAGCACGCCGAGGTGCCGCAGCTTCGCATCGGCCTGAAGACGTGTCGCAAGAAAATCCGTCCAGCGATGATTGGTGTCCTTCGTCGAACGTGCGCCGTCAGTCGTGGACGATCCGATCGCCACAATCGCCGCCTGCGGTGTCGATGAAGAAACTTCCAGGGCGGTTAACAGGGGCCAGCGTTCCATCGTGCGTTCGCTGTTGAATGTCATTGCGGCAGTCTGGTCGCCGGGTGCGACATAAGAAGTCTGCATGGCGCTGTAGTGCAGCGCACCGGGTATGGTTTCCTTTGGCAGAAACAGGCTGACGGCGATATCCGAAAGCGCGGGAAGCGGTATGGGCAAGGGGTCGCTGAGGACAGACGCTCCACCGGGCACTGTAACGGTGGAACGCCCGCTGAACGTCAGTGCGTGGTCTGTTCCGCTGCGAATTGTGCTGCCCGTTTCGCGCAGCGCCAGATGGGCTGAGGCGACCGTGAGCGGCTCTGACGCGAAGGTGTTGGACAGCCGGATTCGTACTGCGTCGCCGCCGATGGAGGTGTGGACGATCAGTCGCAGCGTCTCGTTCCTTAGCACCAGACGCGACTTGTCTCCGGCAGGCTGCGGTGCGCAGGGGCTGGCTGCCCATGTACCCGTCCAGTGTTTGGCGGCGCGTGATTCCGTAGGCTTCTGGGCGGCAGCGGTGCATGCCACAAGCAGTGCAGAAAGCAGCACGCGACAGGATCGTGTCATCTGTGTCTCCAGGTAATGAGAGTGGTTGTCCAACAAGCTGCTTCCAGTAGACAGCAGTGCAAGGGTGCAGCAGGGACGCGTGGTTTGTACAGCGTGAAGTCCTGTTGCCGGTTATCGCGCTGCTACCCTAGTACTGGAAGCAGGTAAGCGCAGATGGCACCGGAAAAGAAACGGCTTGGCAAGAAGCACCGGAGCGCGGAAACGCGGCCGAAAAAGGGCCGCGCGCCGAAAAGCACGCCGACCACCGGGGCCGTCGATCCGCGCAAGCGCAAGGTCCTCTCGACCAAGAAGGCGGAAGCCAACAAGCTTGCGCGCGTGCCCAAGAAGTCGCCCG
>CAXTFT010000038.1:0-26410 GCA_964243585.1 uncultured Terriglobus sp. | reverse complement strand
TTAGCTGGAGGGGCGGTGTGCCTGTGAAGTCATGCCAGCTCAGGATGACTGCAGCACCCGCCTGGCGCAATCCGGTCAGCACGCCGGGGCCGAATTCCTCCGCAGTTTCGATCTCCGCATCGAGCAGGCGGCAGCCCGCCCACGCTGCCTGCTGCAGGATGCGGACCTGCTCCTGCGCTGTGCCCGTAAATCCGCCGCCGAAGGCTGTTCGACGGCAGGTCGCGATGGCCGTGACTCCGGGATGTTCGGCAAGGAACCGCGTCAGTGCGGGTAGCGAGCTGGCGGGGTCCGGCAGAGAATCCAAACGGAACTCCAAGAAGCGGCACGTGGCCACGGTCACGGCGGCATCCCGCAGCATGGTGAGGCCGGACAGCGCAACGCACACCGGTCCGGCTGCTGCGCGTAGCTGTCTCGGGGTGACCGGCGTACCTGGTGTGGCAGGTGAGTGCATTCGAGGGCGATGGTACCGGGTGGGTCGTGCCGGTGCAAACTTTCGCGGAGGTGCGGCTGCATCTGGTATCGTCGGACTCACGGAAATTGAACGGAGCAGGGTAATGGCAAAGGGCGTCAACAAGGTAATGCTGCTGGGCAATGTGGGCAAAGACCCCGAGATGCGGGCGACGCAGGGCGGCATGGTGATTGCACAATTTACGCTGGCAACTGCCGACCGGGCGAAGGATCAGGGCGGCAATTGGACTGACAAAACAGAGTGGCACAACCTGGTTTGCTTTGGCCGCACGGCAGAGATCGTCCGCGATTACGTCAAAAAGGGGTCGCAGATCTTTGTCGAAGGCAAGATCCAGACACGGTCCTGGGACGACAAGGAAAGCGGTCAGAAGCGCTTCAAAACCGAGATCCTGGTGAACGATCTTTCCCTGCTGGGCGGGCGCGGCGGCGGAGAAGGTGGCAGTGGAAGTCAGTACTCCGGCGGCAGCTCGCAGGGCGGCTACAGCAACCGCGCAAGCGGCAGCAATACTGCCAGCTTTGATCAGCGTGCGCAACAGCCGCAGGATGATTACGCGAGCGAAGGCATTACGGACGACGACATCCCGTTCTAGGTGCGTCGCGGCGGTAGACTGTGTCCATGGTGGATGAACAGATTTTTCGCCGCGACGCGGACCGCGTGCTGGAGCAGTTGAAGCAAAGCCTGATCGATGCCGAAGAAGACGGCGGTTTTGAGGTGGAAGAAAACAGCGGCGTGCTGAACGTCGTGTTTGAGTCGCCGGGGACCAAGTTCGTCTTTACACCGAACACGCCAGTGCGCCAGATCTGGATTTCAGCGTTGACCAGCAGCTTCAAGCTGGACTGGGTCGATGGAGGCTTCCTGCTGCCAAAGACCGGGGAGAACCTGAAGGCGCTGACGGAACGGCTGGTCCGCGAACAGACCGGCAATCATGACATCCTGCTCGGTTAGCTGACTTCCAGCATGCCGATGGCGCTCATCATGCGCCCCGTGAAGCCGTCCTCTGCACGGTGCGAGAAGAAACGACCGGTGTCGGCAGCGGTGTCTTCACCGGCTACAGTGATGTTTTCGGCGGGCATGCCTGCGTCCAGCAATTGGCGTCGGTTTGCCTCCCACAGGTCAAGGTGTAGCTGCGGGCCGATGAGCGAGTGGCCGGGCGCGCGTGCCGTCATGAAGAGCAGCGGATACTTTTCCCGGATAGGGTCCGAGTCATAGACGTCGTGGAAGAGCTCGTCCGCGTATGCGAATTGCGAACTGAACTCATGCTGGATTTCTTCGCCGACACTGTAGCTTTCCGGCCCGATGGAGGGTCCGATCGCGGCAATCAGGTTGGCGGGATCTGAGCCATACTGGCGGCGCATGGTGCCGACGCCACGCTCCACGATGCGTGCCAGGGTGCCTCGCCAACCCGCGTGGAAGGCCGCTACGGCTCGCCGGGCAGGGTCAAACAGCAGAACGGGAACGCAGTCGGCTGTCTGCACCGTCAGCAGGATGCCGGGAATGTTCGTCATGGCGGCGTCGCCACGCATGGCTGCGGGCTGCAGGAAATCGCTTGTTGCCTCAAGTGCGTCTGTCAGGATGCGCACGATGGGCGTGTGCCGCTGATTCAACAAAACGAAGCGCTGAAAATCGTTTCCATGGATTGAGGTCAAAAAGCGGCGGCGATTTTCACGCACATGTTCCGCTTCATCCTGCGAGGTGAAGCCGAGGTTCAGGTCGCCGGTTCCTTCTGGCAGCCACGGGCGGTAACACCGTGTGACTCCGCCGGAACGCGTGGAAAAACCATGCGCTAGGCCTTCCACACCGGATAGCGCTGCGACACGGAAAGGCTGTGGCTGTTCCAGCGGCTTCGCCGCGGCCCGCGTAGCTGCTTCCTTTTTGCGGCTGGTCGGCCGGCGCTCGCCAGCGGCCCAGGTGTTCCTGCGCGAGGCGCGCGAACCATGACGCAGACCCACACCGGCAAGGATGTCGTCCACAACCGCGATCGCCTCGGGGCTCTCAAGGTCTGCGCTGGTGATCTTCTTACTCACCCGGCAATTTTACCGGGAAGAGATCGCTCAACGTTCGTTCAGCGGGATGTAAGGTGCGGGGTAGGCGGGTCCGGTGTAGTCGGCACGGGGACGAATAAGGCGGTTATTATCGTGTTGCTCAATAACGTGGGCGGCCCAGCCCGAGATGCGGCTTACGGCGAAGATGGGCGTGAACAGATCCATGTCAATGCCCAACGTCGTGTAGGTGGACGCCGAGTAGAAATCAACATTCGCATTCAGCTTCTTCTCACCGCGTACAAAGCCTTCGATCTGCTCGGACATCTCAAACCAGCGCGCATTGCCTGCGGCGGTTCCCAGGTCTTTCGACATGCGGCGAAGATGGGTGGCGCGGGGGTCCTCTGTCTTGTAAACGCGGTGCCCAAAGCCGGAAACTTTTACCTTTTTTGCCAGGAGATCGCGCACGTACTCAACGGGGTCGGCACCTGCGGCGTCGATCTCGTAAAGCAGCTTCATGACGGCTTCGTTCGCGCCACCGTGTAACGGACCCTTTAGCGCGCCAATGGCACCGGTAATGGCGGAGTGCACATCCGACAGCGTCGCTGCAATGACGCGCGCGGCAAAGGTCGAGGCATTCAGTTCGTGGTCAGCGTGCAGCACCAGCGCGACGTCCAGCGCACGCTCGGCTTCGGCGATGGGCTTTTCGCCGTTGAGCATCCACAGGAAATTACCGGCGTGGCTCAGGCTCGTGTCTGGCTCGACCACTTCCTTGCCCTTCCGAATGCGGTCGAAGTAAGCGACCAGCATGGCGACCTGCGAGGTCAGCCGCAGGCTCTTGCGCACGTTCGATTCGTGCGAACTGTCTTCATCATCGGGGTCGGTGATGCTGAGCAGGCTGACGGCTGTGCGCAGCATTTCCATGGGCGTGGCTGACTTGGGTAAGGTCTTCAGGAATTCGATAGCGCTTGGGTCAAGCGTGCGTGCGGCAGCCAGATCGCTGGAGAACTTCTTCAGTTCGTCGGCGTTCGGCAGCGTGCCAAACCACAACAGGTAAGTGGTTTCCTCGAAGGTAGATTTTGCCGCAAGCTCATGAATATCGATGCCGCGGTAAGAGAGAACCCCTGCGTCGCCGTCGATCCAGCAGATGCCGGATGTAGTTGCGACGATACCTTCAAGGCCCCGTGGGGCGACCGCTTGCGGCATGGGCCGTGTCTCCTGTCGTGCGCGCGTCCTGCCGCTCGTAAGGGCAGTTTATAGCGGAAGGGTTGTGCGGTTGTCATCACGTTTGCGCGAATACCGCGCCCGCACCCCTGCTGTCGTCCGCGATAAAGCGGTCAGGCGCAAAGTTGCAAAGGCTCACTTCGGGTTCTTCGCCGTGCAGCCACCCTGCCAGGATGTGGGCAGTTGCGGGTGCCAGCAGAACGCCGTTCCGAAAGTGCCCGGCAGCGACAAAGGTACGCGGCCCGGTGACGCCGATCAGGGGAAGATGGTCAGGCGTGGCGGGACGCAGACCCGCCCAGCTTTCGAGCAAAGGCGCACCCAGCAGGG
Organism: uncultured Terriglobus sp.; assembly: GCA_964243585.1. Lineage (GTDB taxonomy): Bacteria > Acidobacteriota > Terriglobia > Terriglobales > Acidobacteriaceae > Terriglobus. The sequence continues at coordinate 22,411 of CAXTFT010000038.1, read as the reverse complement.
CAGGTACCAGATCTGCCGCCTTTTGCCGCAGATGCCGCAGATCGGCATCGTGCAGCGTTTTGTCAAAGCCGGCGTCTTCCACGGTTGCGCCAATCACAACGGAGCCGTCGAGTCGCGGCACAAGGTATACCTCGCCGGTTCGTACCACCACGTTGCCAAGCGCGCCTGCCGCAAGGGCACCGGGTGCGTCGACACGTAGCATCTGCCCTTTGGCCGGGCGGATCGGTGCGGAACTCCACGCGCCGGTGCAATCCAGAAAACGGTCGCAGAAGACTATGCCACCTTCCGTGTGCACTTCCACGCCGTTGCCATCGCTTTTGCAGGACTGCACGGGAGTCATCTCCTGCAGCAGGACACGCGACTGCTTAACCGCCGCACAAAGCGCAACCATCAGCTTGCGTGGGTCGAGGCTCTGCTCTGCAATACGGCGGAATCCCGCTGCGCGGAAGCCTTGGGGAGCGACATCCGCAACGGCACCGCTGGTGCGCTCCAGCGCCCATTGCGTTTCGAGGGGCACCGTAAAGCCGCTCAAGTGCTGTATGTGGTCCAGGAAATCGGGATACAGCGTGAGGCTTAGCTCCGACAGAGGTTGAAGCCCTGCGGGGTTGGCAGGATCGTGCGCGGCCAGCATACCTGCGGCCGCCCACGATGCCTCCTGTCCGGCGCGGCCCTTCTCAAGGACGGTGACACGCAGACCCCGCCGTTCACATTGCAGGGCACAGGCCAGACCGATAAGGCCCGCACCTGCAATGACGATGTCAGGAGATTGCATGTCACGATTCTAAAAGTCAAAGGCATGTGTCTGAAATTCAGGCCATGTGCGTTCCGATCGCGCGCGGCTGGTGGCAGCATCGGTCTGCATCTTCCAGGTATCTTTGCCGGCCACCTCGCATGGGTTTCCATCCTGTTCAAACGCGCGTCATACGTAGCTATGGAAGACAACTTGCAGACCCGCTCCGCCGAAATCCAGCATCCTGCTCATACCGCGCTCTTGCCCATTACTGTTGCCGTCGCCCTGCTCTGCGCCATTGGTTCGCTGGTGTGGGCGTTCCTGCTCCAGGGCCGCTTGACACGTGCGGAGCAGCAGCTTGCCGTTTCGCAACAGGTTGTGCAGCAGCGCTTTTCCGCTGCGGATGCGCGTGCGCGCGCTGCGTCAGAGACCTTTGCCAAACGGCTTGGCACCACGCAGGCACAAATCGATGCTCGGGCAGACAGCATCCTGGCCAAACAGCAGGCGGACACCACGCGGTTGACCAGCGCACAGCGTGAAGCCGAACAGCGGCTGCATGCGGATGTTTCTTCCGTAAAGAGTGATGTGGGTACGGTGCGTACCGACGTTGGCGGCGTTCGCACGGACCTTGGTGCGACCAAGGCCGACCTTGCTGAAACCAAGTCGCAATTGCAGAGGACTGTCGGGGACGCCGGCGTGATGAGCGGCCTGATTGCGCGTAACCACGACGAACTGGAGACGCTGAAGCATCGCGGCGACCGCACTTACTACGAGTTCAATTTACAAAAGGGTGCGCAGCCCACGCTGTTGTCATCCGTAAAGCTGCAACTAAAGAAAGCAGATGCGAAGAAGGGCCGCTACACGATGAATGTAAGTTCCGACGATCGCAACATCGAGAAGAAAGACAAGACCATGGATGAACCCGTGCAGTTTTACAGCGGAAAGAATCCCGCGCTGTTTGAAATCGTGGTGAACACGGTCCAGAAGAACAACGTGACGGGGTATCTGTCAGTGCCAAAAGGCTCGTGATTCCTGAGAGCGTAACATGACCAAATACCCACCCACGAGATCAGGAGGGTCGTATCCTTTTCGCGCCGTTCTCCTTACTAGCCGGCTCCATCGCAGTCTTTCTAATCGTTATTCCTGTCGTCCTCCTCGACGATAGTGTTAGAGGAGTGAAGTGGACGCGACTGCGAAAGTTTCTGGCGGTACTATAGGTCGTTCTGATTCTGTTGTCAGCTAGTCTGATTGCTTGGGTATACGTAATAGAGCGAGGTGCTTAAGTGCTTTCTTCAAGTCAACCAAGTCTCTAAATGTGCAATCCCTTGATGGCTGAAGTAGCGCCTGTTCCAAAGCACTATTTCGATAGCGGCAGCGTCATAGGGTCCTGGTGGTAGAAGTCAACTCGTACTTCAGCAGCTTTGCGCCTGTCCCAGATACCCGGCGGAATGTTGTAGTACATCACCAGGTAGCCGCGAGCGCCTGTGTTTTTGGCTACGGACTGCTCACGCAGTAGTGGCTTGCTGCCGAGTGCATCAGCTTGAATCTTCAGCTTTGGGAACATGGCCATGATGCGTGGCAGGTCGTCTTTCTCGATGACGTTGGCTTCCATTACGGAGCCATCTTCCAGCGTGAAGCTGCCGTGGAAGCTGCTCAGGAAGAGCGGCACTTCTCCCTTGTTGTTCAGCGTGACATCGGTGACGACGTATAACGCGTCTTCCGTCTGATCCTCACCCACCGTCATGTTGCTGCCACCGGTTGGGTGCTTGTAGACCACATGCACCGGGAACGTCTTTACCGCAGCCACCAATCCGGTGACGGAGGGATGCACATACACTTTCGCGAACCAAGCTCCGGCGCCCGCGAGTACAAACAGCGCCAGCAGAATGGGGACCAGCATGGATCGCCGGGGACCGGTGCCGCCGTCGAGTTTGATTTCGGCCATACTTATGCCCCCACGGCGACGGGGCGAGGCCGCAGTGCGGCAAGGAAGGCGTTCGCATCCAGCGTGTTCAGGACATCGCCAGCGGTAAGCCAGGCGCGGCGCAGTTGCGTAATGCCGAAGTGCATCTTGTCGAGGTCTTCCATGCTATGCGCATCAGTATTCACGCTGATGCGGCAGCCCAGCGCCTTGGCCTTGCGCAGGTTCAGGTCGTTGAGGTCGGCGCGCGCGGGTGCTGCGTTGTGCTCGACCGCAACGCCCAGTTCGGCGCAGCTCCGCAGAACGGCGTCCAGGTCGTAATCGTAGGGATCGCGGCGCAGCACCTTGCGGCCCGTGGGGTGGCCCAGGATGCGCAGGTAAGGGTTCTCAATGGCCCGCAGCAGGCGTGCCGTCATCTCATCCGCAGGCAGGTTGAAGTGCGAATGCACGCTGCCGATCACCACGTCCATCTGCGCCAGCGTTTCGTCGCTCAGGTCGAGTTCGCCTTCCTGCAGGATATCGACTTCGATACCGGCGAAGACGCGGATGCGGCCTTCCATCTCCGCATCGACCGCACGAATCTGGCGGACGTGTTCCTGAGCACGTGCGTCGTCCAGGCCGTTGGTCATGGCGAGGTTCTTTGAGTGATCGGTGATGGCAATGTACTTCAGCCCGCGTCGCGCGGCAGCTTCGGCCATGTCGCGAATCGTTTCGCGACCGTCTGTGGCGACCGTGTGCATGTGTACGTCACCACGGATGTCAGCAAGTGTAATCAGATTCGGCAGCGTGCCGGCTTCGGCCGCGTCCAGTTCGCCGCAGTTTTCGCGCAGCTCCGGCGGAATGTACTGCATGCCCAACGCGGCGTAGATTCCCGCCTCGTCAGCGGCAGCGACGATCGTCTCTTCGCCTTCTTCCGGGTTCATGCGGGCCAGCGCGTATTCGCTCAGGGTGTAGCCGCGTCGCAACGCCTTCTGGCGCAGCAGCACGTTGTGCATCTTCGACCCGGTGAAGTACTGCAGGGCAGCACCGTAGCTGGCACGCGGCAGCAACCGTACATCAACCTGCAAGCCGTTGCGCAGTGTGAAGCTGACTTTGTTTTGACCCTTTGCCAGCAGGTTGTCGATCAGCGGCAGGGCGGCGACGTACTCCACGGCGGCGGCCACTACGTCTGTTTCGCAGGCAGGCCCGGTGACCAGCAGGTCCAGGTCGCCGACTGATTCTTTGCCGCGCCGCAGCGATCCCGCAAAGGTGATGGTTTCAACGCCGGGGAACTCGCGGATGAGCACCGCGATTTTTTCTGCCGTTTCCTGTGCGACATCGACGCGAAAGCGGCTGGTGTTCTTGCGATGGTCTTCGATGCCCTTCAGAATTTTATCGATCTGCTTCTGGCCGAAGCGGGGCAGTGTGGCCAGGTGTCCTGCTTTGCCTGCGGCCTCTAACTGGTCCATGTCGGCGACCTGCAGGGCGCTCCACAGCAGTGCAACCGTCTTCGGTCCCATGCCGGGCAGGCGCAGCAGATCGAGCATGGTGGGCTTGTATTTCCTGAGCAATTCTTCGCGAAGCGGCATGGACCCGGTTTGCACCAGGTCCACAATGTTTGCCGCCATACCCTTGCCGATGCCTCCAATGGCGGTCAATTGCTTCGGGTCGTCGACCAGCGCGGCAAGCGAGGCTGTCTGCTGCTCCACAGCCTCAGCCGCCCTGCGATAGCTGCGCACCCGGAACGGGTCAGCCGCGTCGATCTCCAGCAGCGCTGCCGTTTCGTCCAGCAGGCGCGCCATGGTGATGTTGTCCATTTCTAGAGAGTACCGTTCGGCACGGCTTGTTCGCTAGGCTGCCGCGGTAAGAATCACCTGATCGGCCTGCGGCCCCTTGGAACCCTGGATCACGTCGAACTCGACTGGATCGCCTTCTTTCAGGCTTTTATAACCATCCGTCTGGATGGAGCTGTAGTGGACAAAGACGTCCGAGCCGCCGTCGTCACGTCCCAGAAAGCCATATCCCTTTGCGTTGTTGAACCACTTCACTGTGCCTTTGTATTGTGCCAAGGTCTTCACCCGTCGTGCACCATCAAACCGAGTTTCTCGCGGGTCGATCCGGCGCGAGGATGGTGATGAGTAGACGGGTGCAAGGGCCGTTCGCGAGGATGCGCGACGCGGCTGAAAGCGAACATTTCCCCCGCTTTGATTCGATGAAAGTTCTGCGGTGTTTGGGATGCCTTTGCTAAACGCGCGCGACCTGGGCGTCTCGCCGCTGCTGTGCGTACACCATGGTACCGACGATAGTTTTGCCGTCGTGGATTTCACCTGCAGTGACCATGCGGACCAGTTCCGACAGGGGCAGCAGACGCACCTCAATGCGCTCGTCATCCTCCGGCTCCGCGTCGCCCGGACTGATGCCGGTGGCGAGGTAAATCTCCATCCACTCGCCGACAAAGCCGGGGCTGGCATAGTAGCGGACCAGCCGGGTCCAGTGCGCGGCGCGGTAGCCGGTCTCTTCGATCAGTTCGCGTTTAGCGGCGGCCAGAACGTCTTCGCCGGGCTCAACGCGGCCCGCGGGCAGTTCCAGCAGGTAACTGTCAGCGGCATGGCGAAACTGCCGCTCGATGACCACCAGCGGGTCGGCGGGGTTGGTCGTTTCGTCCACAGCCAGCACCACCACGGAGCCGTTGTGGCGGACAATGTCGCGTGTGGCCTCGACGCCGTTTGGCTCGCGCACGTCTTCCGTGTACACACTGAAGACCTTGCCCTGGTAGGCAAGGGTGGACTTAAGAATGGTGGCTTTACCCTCCGGCAAGGGCGGAACATCCACGGGAACGTCCGGCAGTTCCTGGGACTTGGCTGGTTCATTTGTCACTGCTGGTTTTGCTCCGGCATCCTTTTCTTGGTGATTACCGCCAACTGCCTGCTCTGTCATGTAAAGAAGCTACCAAACCTGCATCCTAAAGGTAGGTCCTGCATCCTATACGGCGTCACCGCAGGCAAACGGTCCAGCTTCCTCATGAGCGCAGAGTGTTACCCCATCACCATTCTTCCGCATGTCTCGCGATTGTTTCGCGAGTACACGGAACTGCGTACCGCCCCGGTCGATGCGCCTGTGCGGCGTTTTTACGCTTGTAGCCCCTTTGAGGAGTGCTGGAAAGAAGGCACAAACGCCCGGCTGCAGCCCGATCGCGAGGCACTGGTCGCGCTACTGACCGCCCAGAACCGAAGCTTCGGCGCAGGTGAAGCTACAGAGCAAAACCTTCAGAAGCTGCGTGCAGGTGCACGCGCTGTAGTGACTGGCCAGCAGGTTGGCCTTTTCGGCGGACCGCTACTAACCCTGCTTAAGGCAGCCACTGCGATCCGTAAAGCCCAGGTGGCCGGCGAGACTGGCGTACCACATGTGCCGGTGTTCTGGATGGCGACCGAAGACCACGATCTGGACGAAGTGAACCAGGCGTCTCTGCTTGGCAGGAAGGGTGTTGAGAAGCTGCGATCGCGCTTTCCGGGCCACCGCTCACAACTTGTAGGCAGCCTGTTGCTTGGCGACGAGATTGAGCCGGTGCTGGCGCAGGTGGAAGAACTGCTGAACTACGCGCCGGTGACTGAGTTGCTGCGAGCATGCTACACCCCTTCGGACACACTGGCTTCAGCCTTCGGCAAGTTCCTGACCGGCACCTTCAAGAATCACGGCCTCATCGTTCTGGATGCCAGCAGCCGCGAGTTTCACACTATGGGCTCTCCCGTGCTCCGCCATGCCATTGAGCAAGCGGATGAACTGCATGCCGGGCTGATGCAGCGTACGCGTGAGTTGGAGACTGCCGGGTACGCGGCGCAGGTGCTCGTCAACGACGATTCCACGCTGCTTTTCCTCATCGATGAGAGCGGCAATCGAATTCCATTGCGCCGGCCAGTCGTTAACGGGAACCGTGAATGGCAAGCGGCGGGGCGTATGTACACAAGCGCCGAACTGCTCGCGATTCTTGAAGCTGAACCTGAGCGTCTCAGTCCGAATGCGCTGCTGCGGCCGGTCTTTCAGGACAGTATCCTGCCTACTTCGGCCTACATCGGCGGGCCTGCCGAAATTGCATATTTCGCCCAGTGCCAGCCGCTTTACGAGCAGATTCTAGGCACGGTTACACCTGTGTTGCCGAGACTCTCCGCGACGCTGGTGCCGCTTGCCGTTCGCGCCGTGATGGATCAGCACGAATTGACCTTGCGCGATGCCATGACCTCAGCCGACGAACTTGCCCATCGGCTTGGCGCACGTGCGATGCCGGTCGAAGGCAAGCGCAGGATTGCCGCCGCAGGCAATGCTCTGGATTTGGAGTTGACTGAGGTTACCCGCTGGATGGATGCCATGGATTCGAATCTTGGCCGATCCGCCGGCGTAGCCGCGAATAAGATGCGATACCAGATGAATCGCCTGCGCCGCCTGGCTGCAAACTGGCAGCTTGAAAAAGAAACTCATCTGCGCAAGCATGCCGACGCAATTACGCGCATGCTTTACCCTGACAGCCATGTGCAGGAACGTCTGTTGAACGGCGTGCAATTTCTGGCCGCAAGCACCGGCGATCTCCCTGCCATGTTGGTCGAGAACGCCGACCAGGAATGTCCCGGCCACCGCGTCTTCGATGTCTAGCGTGCACGCTGTAGCCTACCCGTCAGCTCCACGCGTAGAATGCAACGCGTATGGCGAAGAAGCAAACCAAAGAAATTGGCTTTGAGGTAGCGTGTCCGGACTGCGGAGCCACGCTGCGCATTGACCCTGTAACGCAATCCGTCATTGCGCACACGCCTGCACCGCGCAAGCGTACCTTTGAGGATTTATCTTCTGCCGCGCAGGCCGCGCGCGATCAGGATGCCCGCCGCGACTCCATCTTTGCGCAATCCGTCGAGGCGCAGAAGAATCGCGACAGTATCCTGAGCCAAAAGTTCGATGAGGCGTTTCGCAAGGCAAAAGAATCACCGGACACGGGCAAGCCACTGCGCGAATTCGATCTCGACTGATTACAGCTTGATGGTGACCAGGCCTTGTGCGGGCGGCCGGTCGAGTCCAAGCTGCTGACGGGCGGCTTCGGTCATGCGGTCGGCGATCCAGGGCGGATCCCAGACAAGGTTCACATGGGAGCGGCTTACCTCCTGCATGCCTGCAAGACGGTTCGTTACCTGGCCGGTCAGCATGGCTTCGCGCTCGTCGCTCCGTGCGCGCAGGGTCAGGTTTACCTCAATAAGATAGCGCGGCTCCAAGCCTGGAGCGTCTTCGTCGCGGGTTACGCAAATGCTGTTCACAAGACCGAGATCAACGATGTTGACAGGCAGCTCCGGGTCGAAACAAACGCGGAGCGCTTCAAGTACGTTAGCTTCGGAAAGCGTTTGCGGGGGCATCAGGCGGGTTCCTTAGTGGCTACGTTCTACCAGGGCACGGGCCACGGCCTTCAACGGCTCGGCTTGCTCGCCAAATCGCTCCAACTCAGCAAGTGCATCGCGGAGCAGTTCCGCCGCGATTTCTTTTGAGCTCTCCAGACCGAACACCGCGGGCCACGTCGCCTTTGCCGTGGCGCTATCCTTGCCAGCGGTTTTGCCCAGCTGCTGAGAACTCTGGGTTTCGTCCAGAATGTCATCAACGATCTGGAAGGCAAGTCCCGCGCGCTGACCAAACCGGCGCAGGTGCGCGACTTCGTCTGCTGTTGCTCCTCCGAAAAGGCCACCGGCGACAATGGAGACGGTAATCAGAGCGCCAGTCTTTGCGCGGTGAATCGCTTCCACCAGCTCCGCGCTGGGCTGCTTGCCTTCGCCTTCCAGGTCCATGACCTGGCCGCCAATCATGCCGGGCGGCAGGCCTTCCACGCCGACGCCGGTACCGGTTGCAACGCTGACCTCCCGGATGATTTCGATCTTGGTTGCAGCATCGCCGGGCACTTGTGCAAGAGTCTGGTAAGCCAATGTCTGCAGCGCGTCCCCTGCCAGAATGGCAGTGGCCTCACCGTAAACCACGTGGCAGGTGGGCTTGCCGCGGCGCAGTTCGTCGTTGTCCAGCGCAGGCAAATCGTCGTGGATCAGGGAGTAGGTGTGCAGCATTTCGATTGCCGCACCCACGTGGGCCGCACCCTCAGGCAAGCCATTGCCGATCATGCGTGCGGACTCAAGCACCAGCAGCGGACGCAGCCGCTTGCCACCGGCAAAAACAGAGTGGCGCATGGCGCGGTGAATGGAATGCGGCAGTGCTTCTGTGTGCGGCAGCAGCGCTTCCAGCGCGGCGTCAGTCAGAGCGACGCCGGTTTTGACAAGGTCGGCATAATCAACATTCATGCGGGTGGCCCCATGATACCGGACCATCTGCGCCTTGCCGCTACGCCGCACCCCAGTAGGGTCAGCCCGGTGAGTGCAAATCCAATCCACTGGTCGGTGGTGGTACGGTAGACGACCTGTACGCGATGTGCGCTGCCCGCGGGTAGCGACACCACGACCAGCCCATCCGGACGGGTCGCGGGCTGAAGCTCGATGCCGTCACGCAGGGTGTGCCAACCGTAAAACCGGCGCAGGCGGACAATCAGCAACTGCGGCCGGTCAGCAGCCGGCGTCATAAAGTGCAGGTCTTCCGGTTGGGAGCGATCGCTGCGTAGCATGAGAGATTGCTTGCCGGGTTCTTCGTCGGTAGCCGATGCAATCCAGGCCGGTGGCAGATGGATGGGCAACTCGTCGTTGTCGGCTCCGGTCGGGGTGTACTCATCGGTCGGGCTTACACCTTCTTCCGCGAGATACTGCTTGCGCTGGGCCTGTACCGTCTCGTCGTCCGCGCATTCTTCGCGAAAGTAATGCCCGCCGGCAAAGTAGCCCGCCACCAATGCGGCTACCGCAGCCAGGGGTAAAACGAAGCGACGGCTGCGGCTGCCGACACCCCGGTCCACCAGCAGCGCCAGCAGTGCGACGGCAACGGCGGACTGGATCGCCAGGAATCGCCACGGAAACTGTAAAAACACAAGCTCCGGAGCAAAGTGCCAGACCGGCGCGCTCCAGCGGCACAGCAGGCAAAAGACGACAATGCTGAACCCAAGCATCGCTGCTACCGCCCTTCGTATTGGAAAGACGAGTGCCGCACGCTGCAGGTCGCGTGCCTGCATAGAAGGGAAGGTCTGCACGGCTGCGGTGTTGCGCCGCGCTAAGACCAGCAGGGCCACACCGCACAGAGCCCCAACGGCACACGTGCCTACGGCAATCCAGGACGCCTGAAGCAGGACGTGGGTGTGGAACGCGTCTTTGTCCCAGTGGAACAGGAAGTTTGCATCCGGCCGGGCAATGGGGACGACTGCCAGTGCCAGTTGCACAAAGCGGCGCTCCCAACCCATGGGCACCAGGTAGAAGGCATCCAGCAGCAGACCCAGAACCACACCAGAGGTGACGGTAGCCGCCAGCCGCAATTTTTGCCGCGCTCCTGTGCCAAGCGTCCCTGTGCCATGCATCAGGAGCAGCCTTGCAATACCCAGCAGCAGGATGGAATAGCAACCCACCACAGCAGCGGGCGCGTTGGTGAGCCAGAGGAGCGCGACAACCAGCGCCACTCGCGGCACGGTGACACGTGAACGCAGCATGGCAGCCAACAGCAGCGGCATCCAGGCGGCGGCCATCAGTTCGGCATAGGCTGCGCGTTCGTAGGCGACGAATAGCATGTACGGGTTTACCAGGTACAGGCAGCCGCCAAGCACGGCTGTGCCGGGCGATGTCCAGCGACTCAGCAGCCTGTGCATGGTCATGCCGCACAGGAACAGGACCAGCCAGGTAAACGCGGCAGGCACGTACGTCCAGGGCAGCAAGAGGCCCAGTGCCGCCCCGGTCCACCATGAGAGTGGCGGGTACATCAGCAGCCGGGGCTCGCCGGCACCAAAGGCCGGCGTAAAGGCCCACACCGGCTTCAGAATGCCGTGCTGCCACTGAGACGCGGCTTCCATCCAGCTGAGGAGGTGGAAGTCGAAGTCATGCCCGCAGGAGCAGCCGTACAAAAGCAATGGAGCCACCGCGCACAGGGCGGCGACAACAAAGATCAGCGGAGGCAGCCATGGCTGTCCCTTTCTCGCATGTGTTTGCCTGACCTGTTCCTCAGCCGCCTGGTTCATGGAGTCAACTCCAGCATATCGGCACCTTGCGGGCATCGTCTCGGAGGGCAATGGCAGCGGCCACGGATATGGAAGCTTTGGGCTCCTCGGCACAGAAAAGAGAAGAGACTCCTCTGCGGAAAAGCCGTTCCATCTGCCAAACTTGTACTGTGCCAACCACGCCTACCATTCACCTGGCGTCACTGCAGCTTGTGTTCCTCGCGCTGCTGATTGCCATTGCGCTGCTTGCGGGCATTGCGCGCCGTCTGTCCCTGTCGTACCCCATTGTGCTGGTGGTTGCAGGACTGCTGTCGTCGTTCCTGCCGGGACTTCCCCAGGTGCCGTTGCCGCCAAATCTGGTTTTTCTGATATTCCTGCCGCCGCTGCTGTTTGCGGCTGCCTGGCAAACCTCCTGGCTCGACTTCAAATACAACATCATCTCCATCTCGTCACTGGCCGTGGGCCTGGTCTTCTTTACCGCTACCGGCGTGGCGCTGACTGCAAACTTCTTCATGCCTTCGTTTGACTGGCGCATGGGTTTTCTGTTGGGTGCGATCGTCTCACCGACGGATGCGGTAGCGGCCAGTTCTGTTGCGAAGAAGATCGGCCTGCCCAAGCGCATCGTCGATCTGCTGGAAGGCGAAAGCCTGCTCAACGACGCCACCGGGCTGCTTGCGTTGCAGTTTGGCGTGGGCATGATCGTGCATGGAACGGCGCCGACACTGGTGGAAGGTTCACTGCGCCTGCTGTGGCTGTTTGCAGGCGGTGCCGGTGTAGGCCTTCTCTTCGCGGTAGCTGTTGTCTGGTTCGAAAAGTGGATCGACGATGGACCAGTTGAGATTGCGTTGTCCTTTATTACGGCTTACGGTGCTTATCTTGCCGGTGAGGCCGTGCACAGCTCGGGTGTCATCTCCGTGGTGGTCTGCGGGCTGTATCTCAGCCGTAAGAGCGCGACCTTCTTCTCGCCACAGGTGCGTCTACAGGCCAGCGCCGTCTGGGAGGCGCTTGAGTTTCTGTTGAATGGGTTCGTCTTCCTGCTGCTTGGCTTGCAACTGCCTGCGGTGCTTGCCGGCATACGGGAATACAGCCACGCACGCCTGCTGGTGTACGGCGTCGCGTTTTCTTTGATCCTGATTGCGCTGCGGCTGGTCTGGATGTATCCGGCTGCGCGTGCGGCATATTTTCTGCGCACCCACTTGCAGCACCAGGATGAAGCCAAGCCGACGGCTCGGGGCGTGTTCCTGGTGGGTTGGACCGGCATGCGCGGCGTGGTAGCGCTGGCTGCCGCAAGTTCGCTGCCCTACACGCTGGGCAACGGGCAGCCATTTGCCCAGCGCAACATGATCGTCTACCTGACCTTTTGCGTCATCCTGGTAACCCTGGTGGTACAGGGCGTCACCCTGCCAGCGGTGGTTCGCCTGCTGAAGCTGGGCGCAGGGCAGCAGGAGGGCTGTGACGAAGGCGAGGCACGCCGCCTGTTGCTGCGCCGTGCGCTGGAATACCTGCAGGATTGCCGCACGATCGACGAACCCGGCTTGCAGCACGCTTATGACGACCTTCTACACCAGTACGGGCACAGGCTGGAATCCATTGTGGACTGTGGTCCCGGAGTTCCGGCGCAGGACGTTCATGCCCGCACCATGGCACACGTCATGCTTGAGACAGTGCGTGTGGAACGCGAAGAATTAATCACCCTGCGTGAAAGCGGCCGCGTGGACGAGGGCATTTACCGCACCCTTGAAAGGGAACTGGACCTGAGTGAAAGCCGCTTTGCGTCGGGCGTGTAATGTCAGAAATGCTTTGGCAGAGAGCGCTCGGCCATCTGGTCAGGCGCTACCCTGCCGTACACAGGAATGAGGATGGAAGTTGCTGTTTCGAGTGCTTTTTCACAACAACTGCTTTGACGGCGCGTGTTCCGCGTCATTGTTCACGCGCTTTCACCAGGAGTGCTTCGGGACCGCTGGCAATTACGCTTATACCGGCCTGATGCACCGCGCGGAAAGCCAATTCAACGAGGCCGATTTTAGCGGGGACGAGAACGCGATTGTTGATTTCAAGTATTCGCCGTCTCGGAGGATTACCTGGTGGTTCGACCATCACCAGAGCGCGTTTCTTACCGAAGCGGACCGCTTGCACTTCGAGCAGGAGCAAAAAGAAAACACAGCAAACCCGCGCAGGTTCTTCAATCCGCTGTACACCTCCTGCACCGGTTTCATCGCGGACATTGCACGCAACAGGTTCGGCTTCGACACCGCTCCTTATGCTGACCTGATTCACTGGGCAAACATCATCGACGGTGCGAAGTTTGAGTCTGCTGCAGCCGCGGTTGGGCTTGCCGAACCTGCGCTGAAGCTGATGACCGTCATCGAGTCGGCCAGCGAACCCGCTTTCATTCCGCGGCTCATTCCGCTGCTGGTCGCGCAACCGCTTGCCGATACCCTGCAGGAGAGCTTCGTACAGGAACAACTGCAGCCAAGGTTGACAAAGCATCGACGCGACATTGAACTGTTGCGTTCACGCGCTGCTGAGGACCGCGGCGTCATCACCTTCGACATTACCGACCAGCCCACTGAGGGCTACAGCAAGTTCATTCCGTACTACCTGCTGCCGGAAGCGGTGTACGTTGTTGGCCTGTCGAAATCGAGCTTCCGCACCAAGATTTCAGTCGGCACCAATCCCTGGACCACCATACCGACGCAGGATCTGGCCAACATTGCTGCTATCTGCGAGCGCTACGGCGGCGGCGGCCACGCGCGCGTTGGAGCGATCAGCGTGCCGGTAGATCAAGCTGAGGAGGCTCGGCGGATTGCTGCCGAAGTCACAGCTGAGTTGAAGGCGTTGGACCAGCGAAACCGCCTCACTGCGCAGGACTAGTTCGCCAGTTAAGCCGCTTTGACTGGCCCGCTTGGCCACTGCTAACGCCATGCCCTTTGGCAACCATGTTTGAGCAAAACTAGCGCTGCCGGTTTGCTTCATAGACCTTTAGCCGAACATAGGCACCGGTCAGCAGCGGTACCGGCAAGCCTTTTGCGCGTGCCAGCAAATCTCCAAGGATGTGGTCTGCCTCAACCGGTGCGCCCTTCACCATATCGCGGTACATGGACGAGGTCAGGTTGGAGCCCGGTTCGGTCATGCGCCGTTCCTGCTCGGCCACAAAGACGGGATCGCCTGGGAAGCCGTTTACAGTGGCAATGCTGATAGCTTCGTGCAAGATCGCCAGGCTGGTCTCCTTGCCGTGGGGAGCCGCGACCATCTCGCCTACCGTGCCGCCGGACACAACGCAGACCGAGCCCATGGTCGCCAGGATCCACCACTTGCGCCAGAGCGCGGCCACAATGTTCTCTGACAGCTTTGCCGTGTAACCGGGCACTGAGAACTCCTGCAGCAGGCGCTCTGCGCGCTCCGTCCTGCCGCCGTGGAGTTCACCAAAGATAAATTCGTCCAGTTCGGTCATCTGCAGGATGCGCCCATCCTGGTCAACATCCGCGACAATACGGACCGAGCCACCCATGACTCGCTCCTGTCCGAACCGTGCAGTGAGCGTGTCCATGTGGCGCATGCCGTTCAGCAGTGGCAGGATGATCGTTTCCGGGCCAACGGCTGGTGCGAAATCCTCGATCGCAGAGTCCAGCGAGTACGCCTTGGTGCCGATCACCACCACGTCGTACGTACCCCCGTGAGCTAGGTCGCCGGCCGTCAGCAGCTTTGGCCGCACGGTGACATCGCCGTGCCTGCTGACCAATTGCAGGCCGCGTTCGCGCAATTGCTGCATCCGAGACCCACGAACCAGGAAGGTCACGTCGCGGCCGGCCTGCGCCATCATGCCGCCGTAGTAGCCGTTGGTCGCTCCAGCGCCAATCATCAGGATTCGCATCGGTAGCTCTAGCTCGGCTTGTGTGCGAAGATGGGCAGCTTGGTGATGTCGTTGAAGATGACAAAGACGGCAAACAGCACAATGCAGACGAAAGCGGCCTGGTAGATGCGCTCCTTCACGGCGGCGTTAACGTCACGGCGCATGATGCTCTCGATGATAAGGAACAGGATCATGCCGCCATCCAGCACGGGCATTGGCAGCAGGTTGAAGATGCCCAGATTCAAACTGATACCCGCCATCAGTTGCAGAACCGTCCACGATCCCATCTGCTGCGCCATGCCCACCTGCTGGGCGATGCCTACTGGCCCGCTCAGGTTGCGAACGGAGACCTGCCGCTTGAACATGCCGCTGATTACGTCGAAGATCAGCGTCGAGTTACGGGCAAAGTCATGCCAGCCGGTGGCAAGTGCGCGACCGATTGGCTGCCGTGTTGTCACCACCGGTGGCGGCACGGCGGCAAAACCCAGGCGGTAAGCAGCAGTGCCGTTCTGCGTAGGCGACAGCCTTGGCGTAACGACCACGGTACGCGTGCCGCTGCCACGCTGAATTAACAGAGTGACCGGCTTTCCATCACCCGCCTTTAGGTAGGCACTGGTCGCCTCGGTGCCATGGAAATTGTGACCATCCACCGTCAGGATGGCATCGCCGCTCTGCAGGCCGGCTTTTGCGGCGGGCGCGGTCGCGTCTGGCAGGTCAGCTACGACTACAGGCCCCGGTTGCACGCGCGGCACCAGGCCGAAGACGGACACGACATCATCCGGTCCAAACTCCTGCGGTGCGCCGCTGTAGTTTACGGGAAGGGTGCTGTCAACGCGTTTGCCGCCATGGAGATAGGCGAACGGCAGTTCATGATTCGCCTTCAGGCCGCTCAGCAGCATCACGTCTTCCCACGTCGGATTGTTAACATTGTCGAAGCGGACGATCTTATCGCCCAGCACAATGCCCGTCTTTGCCGCGGGTGAATCCGCCACGATGTAATCCAGTTCGCTGCGATCCTGCAGGTACTCGATGGTGTCGTGGTGGAAGTGTGCAACGCCGGTAAAGATGAGGATCGCAAGAATGAAGTTCGCAATCGGACCCGCAAAGGCGATCAGCATGCGCTGCCAGCGTGGCTTGGTATTGAAGTTGCCGGAATCCAAGGTTTTCGCACCCGGACTGTCGTTCTCCGACCAGTCCGTCACGGAGGCGGGGTGTGCAACGTTGGTTTCGGTCGGCGAGGTCTGGATCATTTCCATCTCGGTCTCGCCCGACATTTTCACGTAGCCGCCCAGCGGCAGCATGCAAACCTTGTAATCCGTCCCATTGTGCACGTAGCCAAAGAGGCGTTTGCCCATGCCAATGGAAAACGCTTCCACACGGACGCCGCAAAGCTTGGCGACCGCGAAATGACCGAACTCATGCACCAGCACCATGATGCCGAGGATGACGAGGAAGTAGACAGTGACGACCAGAAAATGCGGAATGTGCAAAAGATCCCTCGAAACGTAAACAGGCCGTAAGCGGACAGGGGCTCGCGCCCGTCCCAAGTGAAGCAAACCCCATTTTAGACGTTTGCGGCAGGCGCGGCGTATCCCGCGTTAACCCCGCTGTGCGTCTGAGAGCACCCGTTTTGCAGTGTCACGGGAAAGCTGGTCGATACCCAGCACTTCCGCGATGGTTGCGGGCTTTGCCGCCGGCGTCAGCTCCAGCACTCGCTCGATTGTCTGTGGAATGCCCATGAAAGGAAGCCGCCCCGCCAGAAAGGCTTCGACCGCGACCTCATCGGCGGCATTCAGCGCGATGCAGTGCGCTCCGCCCGCTCGCGCTGCCTCATAGGAGAGCCGCAGGCAGGGGAAGCGCTCAAAGTCCGGCTCCTGAAAGTCGAGCTGTGAGAGGGCGGCCAGATCAAAAGTCAGGTCAGACGGTACGCGCTCCGGCCACGCCAGGGCATACAGGATGGGAAGACGCATGTCCGTGACCGAAAGCTGCGCCAGAATGCTGCCATCCACATACTCCACCAGCGAGTGAATGGTGGACTGTGGATGCACGGTGACGCGTACCTTTTCAGGTGACAGATCAAAGAGGCGGCAGGCCTCGATAATTTCCAGCCCCTTGTTCAGCATGGTGGCAGAGTCGATCGTGATGCGCTGGCCCATGATCCAGGTGGGGTGCCTCAGCGCCTGCGCCGGGGTGATGCTTTCGAATGCGGTGAGCGGTGTGTTGCGGAACGGGCCGCCGCTGGCTGTGAGCCAGATCTGCTTGATCTCCTCGCGGGCGCCCCCGCGCATGCACTGGTGAATGGCGTTGTGTTCGGAGTCGATTGGCAGCAGCGCCACGCCCTTTTCACGCGCAGCGGCTGTAATCAGTTCACCGGCAGCCACCATGGCTTCCTTATTTGCCAGGCCAATGGTCTTACCCGCGCACACGGCTGCGTACGTGGCCTCCAGCCCGGCAACACCCACAATGGCGCTGACCACAAAGTCCACTTCCGGCAGCGTCGCCACCTGCACCGTGCCAGCCGTGCCGTGGACGACTTCGATGCCGGTCACACCTTGATCCTTGAGGCCCTTCGTGAGCCGGTCAGCGGCGGCCGGGTCTGCCATAGATACAAGCTGCGGGCGCCACTGCAGACACTGCGCCAATGCGGCTTCCACGTTGCGGCCAGCTGCCAGGGAGACCACACGAAAGCGGTCCGGGTAGGTGCTGCAGATGTCGAGCGTGCTGGTACCGATGGAGCCGGTCGAGCCAAGGATGGCAATCTTCTTCACAGCGCTATTTTCGCAGACGAGGTGCGAGCGCCTGCGAAGTCGCCCTTCGCGCCTCCTGTTCGCTAACGGGATCTTCTTGCCGGACATGCCTCCCGCGGCACTCCCACAACGGCGCGATGCATCGTAGGGTTGTAGTGGGATGTGTAAGGGAGAAGCCTTGGCGAGCAGTGGAAATGTAACCCAGTCCCTGGAGTGGTTGGAGAGTTCCTCGCCGGAGTATCCCCGGCCCGACTTCAGGCGGACACACTGGGCGAATCTGAATGGTGCATGGCAGTTCGCATTCGATAGAGATGCCCGCTGGGGCAGCCCCGATCAGCCAACGTGGGACCGCACCATCAACGTCCCGTTTTCGCCTGAGACACCGGCCAGCGGGGTCAACGATCAGGGCCTCTACTGTGCCGTCTGGTACCGGCTGACCTTTGCCGCTCCCGAGCTCCAACCGGGGCAACGTCTTCGCCTGCACTTCGGCGCAATTGACTATGCGGCGACGGTGTGGATCAACGGGGTCAAAGCATCTGAGCATCAGGGAGGGTACACACCCTTTCACCTCGAGATTCAGGGCCTGCTGGTTGACGGGCCGCAGGAGATTGTTGTGCGTGCCGAGGACGATCCAGCAGACCTTGAAAAACCGCGCGGCAAGCAGGACTGGAAGCAGGATGCGCATTCGATCTGGTATCCGCGTACGACCGGTATCTGGCAGACCGTCTGGATGGAGATCTTGCCGTCCACCTTCCTGAGCGCGGCGCGCTGGACTTCAAACCTGACACGTTGGGAGCTTGGAGCGGAGGTGCACACGGTGGGCAGTGTGCCGTCCGGTGCGCGGCTTCACCTGAAGATGAAGGTAGGCGAACAGGTTTTGGCCGAGGATGAGTATGGCTATGTGACGCATGCCTCCGACGCTGGTTCCTTTTCAGCGGGGGAACTGCACCGCACCATCGCTTTGTCTGATCCGGGGATCGATGACTTTCGCAACGAACTGCTCTGGAGCCCCTGGAACCCAACGCTGATCGACATTGAACTCGACCTGCTCGGTGCGGACGGAGTGGTGCTGGACTCCATCACGAGCTACACCGCGCTGCGTTCCATCGCCATTCAGGGCGACCGCTTTGTCCTGAACGGCAGGCCGCTGCCGCTGCGCTTCTTGCTGGACCAGGGTTACTGGCCTGACAGCGGCCTTACTGCCCCGGATAGCGAAGCCTTTCAGCGCGACATCCTGCTGGTGAAAGAGATGGGCTTCAATGGCGTGCGTAAGCACCAGAAGATTGAGGATCCACGCTTTCTGTACTGGGCCGACCAGTTCGGCCTGCTTGTGTGGGAAGAGATGCCGAGTGCCTATCGCTACACGCGTCGCTCGATTGATAGGCTGACACGGGAGTGGGTCGCGGCGCTGGATCGCGACATGAACCATCCCTGCATCGTGTCCTGGGTACCGCTCAATGAGAGTTGGGGTGTGCCGGACCTGCCAGACAATCCCGCCCAGCGCCATTACGTGCAGGCGCTCTACTATCTGACCAAGACCATCGACCCGAGCCGTCCGGTGATTGGCAACGATGGATGGGAGAGTGTAGCCACCGACATGATCGGCATCCATGACTACGATTCGCGACCGGAGGCCATCGCGCAGCGCTATGGGGTTGAGGAGGTTGAAACACGACTCTTCCAGCATGAGCGGCCTGGAGGCCGCATCCTGCGCCTGGCCGGTCAGCAGGAAGAACCAGAGGAAGAGCGCCAGCCTATCGTGCTCACAGAGTTTGGCGGCATCGCCCTGCGCGATACCGCGGATCCCACCTGGGGCTACAGCGACAGCCGCACCCCGGAGGAACTGGAGCAGCGTTACACCGCACTGCTGACCGTGGTGCGCGCGCTGCCCACGCTTGCAGGCTTCTGCTACACACAATTTACGGACACCTACCAGGAAGCAAATGGCCTGGTGCATGCCGACCGGTCAGATAAGGTGAGCAGGCAAGCCATCGCGGAGGCCACAAGCGGGCAGCGACTCCAGATGTCGAATGCTACGGAACAACGCTGGCGCGAACGGCTGATGAAGCTCCAGGCCAAATCTCGCTAGACAGGCAGGGGAACAGCAAGATGCATGCTGCTCCACTGCCGCTGCACTACTTCGCCGCCGCCGCAGCCGACTCGATCTCAGACCATTCAGCGTCGCTCAACGCGAGGTCCGCTGCCTTTATGTTCTCTTCCAGGTGCGCAATGGATGAGGTTCCGGGAATGGGGAGCATGACCGGGCTGCGGTGCAGCAGCCATGCCAGCGACAGCTGCGACACCGTGGCCCCGTGCTTCTTTGCAGCACTGTCGAGCGGCCCGCCCTCTTTCGCCAGCTTGCCCGCGGCAACCGGAAACCAGGGGATGAAAGCGATACTGTTCTTTTCGCAATACTCCAGCGTGGCCTCGCTCTTGCGCTGACCGATGTTGTACTCGTTTTGCACTGACACGATCTCGACGACCTTGCGTGCCTGCTCAATCTCTTCAGGTTTCACTTCAGACAGGCCGACGTGCTTGATCTTGCCCTGTTTCTGCAATCTGGCGATGGGCGCCAGCGACTGCTCCACAGGCGTATTCGGATCGATGCGGTGCAGCTGCCACAGGTCGATCGCGTCCAGCCTCAGGCGACGCAGACTCATATAAACCTGCTGCTCCAGGTAGGCCGGTGTTCCTACGGCACGCCACTTGTGCGGACCCGTCCGGACAAAGCCGCCTTTGGTTGCAATAACCACACCCGGCTTGTAAGGCGACAAAGCCTCGCCGATCATGGGTTCACTAACATCCGGACCATAGCTGTCAGCCGTATCGATAAAGTTGACGCCCAACTCCACTGCGCGCTCCAGCACCTTCTTGGCCGCAGCCGGATCCTCCGGCGGCCCCCACACACCCTCGCCGGTCAGTCGCATGGCTCCGTAACCGAGCCGATTGATTTCGAGATCGCCGCCAAGTAGAAACGTCTTCTGTGCACTCATGCGTGCTTTGATGGCACGGCGATGATTCCCGATGCGTCAGGGCTTTTCGTCCTGCGGATTGCGCCCACGCCGTAGATGCCCCAACTGCAGAGCCAAATGCAAGGTGTCCGGCAGCTATCCGGGACGGCGAACGTCTAAACTGCTGCCGATGACCTTCGCCCCACGCACGCTTTTTGCATCGATGCTTTTACTCGCACTGCCAATGCAGACGCCGGCTGCGGGACCTGCGCAGCAACGCTCTGAACTGCCGCGGGAGGGCTCGCCGGGCAGCGGCTTGAAGCGCACGCGCCTGTACCTCAAGGACGGTTCGTTTCAGGTGGTCCTGTCGTACCGCGTGCAGGGAGCAAACGTCTTCTATCTGTCCGCCGAGCGCGGCGCGGAAGAAGAGATTGTTCCTTTAAAGCTGGTCGACATCCCGGCTACGGAAGCTTGGGCGCAGAAGCGCGATGCCATCGCCAACGGCACACCTGCTGTGCAGATCGATCCGGAACTTGCACGCGAAGAGGCGGACCGTGCCGCGCGCAGCCCGGAAGTCGCAAAGGACTTGCATTTGCCGGATGACGATTCCATGCTGGCGCTGGATACCTACCGGGGGGAACCACAGCTCGCCATTCTGCAGCAAACAAATGGTGAGCTGAACCGGCAGACCGCGCATAACATTCTGCGGCAAACAATCAACCCATTGTCCTCGGCCCACCAACTTGTCGAGATCAAAGGCGAAGTCGCGCCGGTGCAACTGCATGTTCCAGACCCTGAACTTTTCGTCCGCATGGAGGACGACAGCAGCACGGAGCCGGTACATGGCGGCACATTTCAGGTGGACACGGGTGGAAACCGAGGCGGCCGCAAAATTGAGGCGCCTTCACCAAAGAGCGACTACGTGATTGTCCGCCTGGATGTGCGTCGCGGCGTCCGCGTGGTGACCAGTTTTTCCATTGGCATGCTGGGATCTGCGCGCCGCCAGGCTGATGTGATTGAAACCACGCGCACGCTGATGCCGGGCGGGCATTGGCTGAAGATCGTTCCAAAGGAGCCGCTATCGTTTGGCGAATACGCGCTGGTCGAGGTGCTGGATGATCGGAATGTGAACACAGGGGTGTGGGATTTTGGCGTGCGACCTACCGCCGGCCCGAATCGTGATGCGATCCTACCGGAACAGCGGCGTGCACCGACCTTGGCCCCTAGACGCTCTCAACCATAGGCAAGGCGTTCGGATCGGTTTTGTTCAGCTGTTTCGGCTCTTCGTGAACGGGCTGCGACCCCGGAACAGGCAACTGGCCTTCGATCGTTCGCTGGGGAAAAATAGAACCCAGCCCGGCAATGGCAAGGTTGTCACGCGTTGTGCCTTTGACGTAGTACATCATGTCATCCGCTGATTTGATGATGCTTTCAATATCGGTGCCGTCCTCCGGAAAAGTTGCCATGCCGAACGAGCCACGCAGTTCCAGGGAGAGGCCCTCGCCGGTCAGGAAACGGCTCTCTCGCAGTGTGTTGAATAGCTGCACAGCCATGTCGCGGCCACCGCGCTTTGTCATCTCCGGCAGCAGGACGACAAACTCGTCGCCACCGTACCGGAATGCTGGATTGTCAGAGCCCACCACTTGCTTGATCATCTCGCCGACTTCAGCAAGCAGTCTGCTGCCAACCAGGTGACCATGCGTATCGTTGATGCTTTTGAACCGATCCAGGTCCATGAACAGCAGGCTGAATGGCGGTTTGCCCGGTCTTGTCAGCTGCTCTTCCAGCAGGGTATACAGGTGCCTCGCATTGAAGAGACCGGTGCAGTCGTCCGTAATGGAAAGCATGTGGATGCGCTTCATGTCCTCTGCATTTCGCACGGCAATGGCCGAAAAATCGCAGAGCACGCGGAGGAACTGCACGGAGTAATCGGAAAGCAGATCGATTTTGCTGTTCAGCAATTCAACGCAGATGGTGACGTTCTTTTCTTCCGCTAACTTTTTGACGCGATCCAAGCCGGTAGCGCAATTGGCTAAGCCTTCGGTATCGGACATGCCGTTGCGGTTTCCCGCCATGGCGATGACGTTGGGCAGTCCTGCGGCCGAAGCCTGGGCGAGTAGGTCCTCCATACTCTT
>CAXTFT010000037.1:0-26444 GCA_964243585.1 uncultured Terriglobus sp. | reverse complement strand
GCGCTACGGCATACGTTGGGCGAAGAAGTAAAGCCTGCTTGAAACTACGGACTGCTTCATCAGTATGGCCTTCCTGTGCAGCCATCATACCAAGGTTGTTCCATGCCTCTGGATAATCTGCTCTAAGCCTTAGGCCCTCTTTCAAGTAAGTCCGTGCCGCTTGGAAGTCATGCCTGCGTAGACTTAGGGTGCCTAAGTTATAAAATCCTTCTGCATGGTCTGGATGGTTTGACACGACTTGCCGAAAGGAGGCTTCGGCTTGATCAAGATACCCATGCTGAAACATTGCAACACCGTAAGTGAAATCATTCCGCAAGAAGTCGCTTTGATGCAGGGTACCCACAAACGGCAGACCTTTGCGCAGCCTTTCCGCTGTCGTTGTTGGAATGGATAGCACATCCCTAGCCAAGGTTGCTGCTGTCACAGATCCTTGATAGACCTTGACGATCATGCTGGCTTTGTTCAACAGGAAAGCAGATGGTACGGGAAGGTCTCGCCGCCGATCAAACAAATATCGATAGATGATGTTATAGGTGCCCAGCACTTCTTCTGTAGTAAGCAGCACAGGAAAGCCAAATCGCTGGCTTTCGGCAAAGCTACGGACGGTGGCAACACTTGAAGTAGCATCTACCAGCAACACTAACACTCGTAAGCCTTTCGCCTTCAGAGCGGAAGCGTCCTGTTGCAATGCTACAAGCGCATTTTTGCTTTCTTGAGAGCTCACCGAGCAGAACTGTAGCAAAACACATTCGTCCTGAAAGGAATCTGGAGAAAACGTTTCTCCACGTGTATCTTTCAGGGTAAACGTTGGAGCTTTGAGAGGGTCAATCAGCCAGGTCTCAATAGTGTCCTTAGGCGCTTGTTCTATTTCTGGCATTGTCTCTGTGCCACGATCATACCCGTTGCTTGTGAGCAGGAATGGTCGTGCCGAAAAGTTTGCCTGTCCCTCAACAAAACTGATGCAACTGTTCCGCGGAAGGGCCTTGAAGTGCTGAGTAACACCACTTGGCCAATGAATGGTTGCATCGATCTCTCCCGAACTTTTACCAAGGCCGAAGAAGATTTCTTTCGAGTGTTGTGCAAGGAAGCCTGATCCGGCTTGAAGGAATTTCTTTTGACGTAAGCCATCCACTTCGATTATTACTGATGTGCCAATCGCATCACGATTGCTCTGCGTGCCGCGGAGCCTGACAGCCAGCGAATCGCCGAGATCATCCATTCTGTTATGCATCAGGCGTACTTGTGGTGCGTTGCGGCTCTTAACGGCTATTTCAAGACGGCCGTCGCCATCGAAATCTGCAAGTGCAAAAGAACGTCCATCTTCTTGAAAGTCGAGGCCGACTACGCCAGAAACGTCAGAGAATGTACCATTATGATTGTTCGTGAACATCACATTCCGTTCTGACCCGCTCCATGAGTGATCAGATCGGATCAATTCGTTAAGCGCATTCCAACCATGCTCATACGCGATGGATGGTGTCGAATCGTCCGGTGACTTAGCGACTACCTGTCGCCAGAAAAAGCTACCCAGGTCGAATCGGTCATCGCTTTTTGCCACTGCTGCATCTAGGTATTGTGGCGGAGCGGTAATGTAACCGTTCGTGACGTAAAGATCAGCATAACCATCGTGATCAAAGTCCCAGAAATCTGAACACCACGCCCACCTGCCTGCATCTACACCTATACTCTGCGGTGCACGACGAAAGGTATCGTCACCCTTGTTCAAGTAAAGTGCGTTGCCATTAGCGTGCCGTTGGTACAGTTCGCGCACCTGCGCTGCTGAAGTGGGATGGAAGATCTGCTGCTCTGAAACGCGTTGACCGGCGGCTGACCACATGTTTGCGACATACAGGTCGGACCGGCCGTTGTTTGTCGTGTCGGCCCAGCAGGCGCTCATGCCTGCGCCTACATCCTCAACTTGTGCCTTGCGTGACTCTACCGTAAAGGTCCCGTCACCTTTGCTGCGGTAAAGAACATTTCTGCCAAAATCATTCACAACGTACAGGTCAGGGTGTGTACCTGACGAGGACTGCCCCCAAGCGCATGCGAAGCTGTACCGATCGTTATCCACGTTCAAGCCCGCAGCAACTGTGCTATCGACGAAGATTCCATGACCTTCGTTGTGGAAGAGGAAATTTGGTGGTCCATTACGTGCATCAAAATATGGCACCGGATAATGGTATTGATCTAAACCAAGGTAGTAGCTGTAGACACAAAAGTAGACGTCAAGCCGACCGTCCAGATCGTAGTCAGCGATGGCAGCATGGGTGAATGTGCCCTGAGGCGTGTTAGCAAATTTGAAGGCATCGCGTTGTACGCGGAATGTCCCATCGCCCTGGTTGATAAATAACAGCGGACCGTTGCCGCATACAACCAGCAGGTCCTGCAGCCCTATGTTTCTAAAATCGGCGAACAAAGCGCAAGATGTATTATCCAGTACGCCGACGTCAGCTTTCTCCGTAACATCTTCAAAGGTGCCGTCCCCACGATTACGATAGAGTCGGTTTGGCAGGCCAGCTGGTTGACTGACGTACAGGTCGTCATGACCATCGTTATCAAAATCCCCTGCCGCAATGCCGTTGTTGCCGTAGATATCAATACCGCAAGCCGCATCCAGGACACTTCGCCAGTAATCCGCGCCACGCAGAAGTTGGGTCTTGTAGGATGGCGCATCTCTAAATGCTAACTCACTCACGTCGACAAAGGCCCGTGTTGTAGCAGAAGCTATTGTTTCTGAGTTGGCCCGAAGTACTAGCATCTTCCAGTCAGATTGGTTAGTGCTTAGGGCGCCACGTTCCCAATCTGTGGTCCAGGAGCCAACATGCTGCTTACGGTAAGCGGTTTGGCTGCTGGTCAGTATGTCGTAACGGACTTCAAGCCGCATACTTGTTGGATTCTTGCCGATTTCATGGATAGATGTGATCTCAAAGTCCGCACGTTTGATTGTGGCACCTGGTTCCAGCCACTCTCTCAAATTGGCAACAAAGTGGTCGCCACCTCCGACGAGATTCTCTGCATAGTCTCGCCGGATGACCTTAATACCGCCATTGGTACGAAGAGGATTGTCGCGATTTGGGGCAAAGGAGGATGCCTGAATGGAAGGTGAGAGCGATCCGTACAGGGCGTCGAACTTGCCGGCACCCAGCCACTTGCTCCACTGCTTCAGAACTACTTCGATTTCCGACGCGTACTGCTCGGTGATGTACTCGTCTGAGCCAGGTCGCACCATTCTAAGCACATCTTCAAGGGGCGAGCGCTGGGGGTAGTGAGGTGTTACCCGATAATCATGGAATGGTAGAACGTCTGGGGTGGCGCTCTTGCTGTTGACGGCTTTATCAGGAAGCGAACCAGCAAAGAGTGGTGCCGCTCGAAACACCAGAGGTGCCGAGAGTAACTGCCGAAGCAGCTTTCGCCGGCTAAGTCGTGAGTGGGATTCAAAAAGCATGATGTGATGGCATACACGTTACCGCAACGTCAGGGTACCGCAAGCTTGCCATCCTTGGAAACTATTGAACGTAGGGGGCTCTTGCCGTAGTGTGTCGCAGACAGCGTCTCCGTCTGTCTACTGTCCGGCGCAGGGTCTCCGGCAGCAAAACTTCCAGTTGACACTCACTTCTACAGTGCTCTACTGTTCAGGCGTTCTTCACACAGCTTGCAATCTGTTGGTCTAAGTTTACGAGTTGCGTTGCCATTGGCCGCAACCGTTGTAGTTGATTGAGGTTTTCGGATGGCTTTTGCGCGCTTTTTTCGTCGATTTTCCTGTCCTAACAGCCTTCTCGCGGTCACGGGAACATCTCTGGTGTTTGCTTTTGCACCCTCAGCATTTTGTCAGGTTGATCAGGGCGCGATTACAGGTACGGTCGTAGACCCAACGGGCGCAGTGGTTCCAAATGCCCAAGTGACGCTGCTAAACACTGATCAGGGCATCACGCTGCAAACGCAGTCCAGTTCCGGTGGCAGCTACACCTTCGCTCCGGTCAGGATTGGCAACTACACGGTAACTGTCACGGCACCTGGGTTTGCGACGACGACTCAGCAGAAACTCACGGTCGCCGTCGGCCAGCAACTGCAGGTCAACGTCTCGCTTAGAACTGGTTCAAATTCTGAGACCGTTACCGTCTCTACAGCGCCTCCGCAGTTGCAGTCAGACGAGTCCTCTGTTGGCCAGGTGATCGATGAACACACCATCGTAAGTCTGCCCCTAAATGGTCGTAACTTCACCTTTCTGGCGCAATTAAGTGCCGGTGTGAACTCCTCTCAGGCAGACACGCGGGGTAATGCTGCTTCGGGTGCTTTTACGGCAAATGGTCTGCAGCCCGCTCAGAACAACTACCTGCTGGACGGCATTGACAACAATTCGAATGCTGCCGACTTCCTGAATGGCACAAATTTCGTCATTCTTCCTCCAGTGGATGCCATTGCTGAGTTCAAGGTGCAGACGGCCGATTTCAGTGCAGAACTTGGACGTTCTGCAGGCGCGGTTCTAAATGCCACCATTAAGTCCGGCTCCAACAGCTTTCACGGCGCGGTGTGGGAGTTCTTTCGGAACGACAAGCTGGACGCGGCCGACTGGTTTGAAAATAATAATCGTCGTCCTAAGGGTCGCTTTCGTCAGAACCAGTTTGGCGCCTCCGTCGGCGGACCCATTCTGAAGAACAAAGCTTTTTTCTTCGGCGATTATGAAGGCTTGCGTCGCGTTCAGGGCACGGTCCTGAACGGTTCCGTACCGAGCCTGCTGGAGCGTAACAGTGGCTACACAAACCTTTCTGATCTTCTGACATTGCAGGCACCAGGCTCGATTCCGGCTACCTCTACAAACCCAGATCCACGTCGCCGGGATGCACTTGGCCGTTTTATAGCACCGGGAACCATTTTCGACCCCGCAACCACGCGGGCGGTAACCGCAGGCGTGGTTGACCCCGTCTCTGGGCGAGCGGCCACCGCAACCGGTTTCGCGCGTGATCCTTTTGGAAGCTGCGGTCCCGCTACCGCTGACTTCAACGTAGGTTGCAATCTGAACCAGCTTCCGGCTAACCGCCTCGATGCGAATGCCGTCAGGCTGCTAAATCTCTATCCGGCGCCAACATCGTCCGGTCTTTCCAACAACTTCAGCAATAGCCCATCCACCTATGAGCACCGTAACGCGTTTGACGTTCGTCTTGACTACAACCCCGAGGACAAAGACCAGATATTTGGGCGTTTCAGCTATGTGGATGACCCCCAGTTCATTCCGGGTATCTTCGGTGGCGTTGCCGACGGCGGCGGATTCCAGCAGGGTACGCAAACCGCTCAGTCACAGCAGGCTGTTCTGGCCTACACGCACGTCTTTACACCCAGTACCATCAACGTTGCACGTATCGGCTTTAACCACTTGCACACCACCCGCACCGGCCCCTCCAGCGCAGTTGACGGTGTACCCGCGCAATATGGCTTCCAAGGCATTCCTCAGGGCAACTTGAATGGCGGACTGCCTCAGGTTTCCATCGCTGGCCTGAGCAACATTGGCAGCAATGACTACCTGCCTTCGGACGAGATTAGTCAAACACTGCAGGTCGTGGACGACTTTACAAAGATTCTTGGTAAGAACAGCTTCAAGACAGGTTTCGAGTACCAGAACGTGCATTTCAACACTTTGCAACCACCCTTTGGGCGAGGCGAGTTCAACTTTACAGGTAACTTTGTCGGTTTACCCGCGCTGCCGGGTGACCTTACCGGACGGGCGCAGCTACTGCTGACACCTACGGCTACAACTGTTCCGAACGGCGTCAGCTTCGTTGGTGGGGCAAACCAGGTACAGGCGTCCGCGATCAGCAAGACTTACGATGTACGGTCTTACTTGGCTGCGTACTTTCAGGACGACATTAAAGTGACCCCGGGCTTTACCCTGAATGTCGGTCTGCGTTGGGACTACTTCAGCCCCATCTCTGAAGCGAACGGTGCACAGGCCAACTTTGTACAGGGAGGGCCGCCAAATGGAGTACCTACTTTTATCGTGCCGGCAACCGGCAAGGCGCCTCGCCAGTTTTCCTCCACTGCCAATAACCCGGCATTGAACGGAGCCGGTTTCCTTGATCTTCTGGCAAAGGACGGCATTAATCTTCTGGTGACTGACCAGTACGGCAAAGGTGTCCTGCAGACACAAAAGTCGAACTTTGCACCCCGATTTGGGTTCGCTTATGAAGCCACTCGGAAGCTGGTGATACGTTCCGGCGTTGGCCTCTTCTTCAACGCCTTTGAGAACGCCGGCTACGGTCCAAACATCGGCAGAAATTATCCGTTCTCTTACTCTTACAACTTTCAGAACAACGGCTCAGACTCCTCTCCGTTCAGTTCAGGACCTAATCCGTACGGAACCTGCGCTACTGCGGGACCGGGTGGCAGCGCAACAATTTCGTCTGGCCTTTCTTGCGCATCGTTCACCCCTCTAGCTGTACGTGGTTCCGGCTTGGGGCTGTCTGGTCTGCAGTTCGACTTCAAGACGCCAAACACCATCAGCTCCAATCTCAGTGTGCAGTACGCCTTGACGAACAACATGTCGTTCACAGCGGCATACGTCTACACGCACGCCAGCCATCTGCAGGCAGGTGTTGGAAATAATCGTCCTTCACAGTTACTCCCACCCAACACGGCATTGGTCCGTAACGTCAACCAGCCGGAAACCATCACGAACCGTAACTATGTGCCATTTCCTGACTTTGCGGTGGGTGGCAGCTATCAGAGAACATTGGGAGCCAGCGTTTACAACGGCCTGCAGACCAAGCTGGAACAAAGACTCACCCACGGCTTGTCTTACCTGCTGACCTATACGTACTCCAAGACTATGACAAACTCAGGTGACCTCCTGAATGGTGGAAGTACGGCTGGGTTCCGAGCACCGTATGTCCCCGGCTTTGGTACAAGGGTTGATTGGGGACTGGCCGCCTTCGACATCCGCAACGTCTTCCACTTTAGTGGCGGCTATGAGCTCCCGGCCGGTAAAGGCAAGTACTTCCTTGGTAAATCAGGCAGGCTTGCGGATGCTGCGGTTGGTGGATGGGCCCTGCAATACCTTGTGACCCTGCAAAACGGTCAGCCGGTGTCTATTGCCTGTCCGACAGCGGTGACAACGGGTACAGGATGCAATTCTCTTCACACTCCAGGGCAGGATGCGAAATTGGGTGTTCGTCGCGTTGCGACGGGAAACACTTCGAACCTTTACTGGTTCAACAATCCGGCCGCTTTTCAGCAGCCATGCCCGTATGGCTTCAATGGGCCAAACACATCGCTTGCGAACTGCGTCCCGCTTACCGGACTGCAGGCGCTTGGAGCGAGCCCGTCAACGACATACGGACCGCCGTTCAAGCGCTTTGACGTATCTCTTTTCAAGAGCTTCCAGTTCACGGAACGCACTTCGCTTCAATTCCGTTCGGAGTTCTTCAATGTCCTAAACCATCCGAATTTCAACGCGCCCGGTTTTGGTGGCAACGGCGTGATCGCCATCGGCAACTCGTTGAACTTCAATGACACAAACAACTTTGGTCGGATCGGATCCACGCGTGATGCTCCGAACGATCCGCGGCAGATTCAATTCGCGCTCAAGTTGTACTACTAGCTCTCCACCCAACCAACGTCAGAGCGCGCTGCATCACGCAGCGCGCTCTGACGTCTTCGACATGTTGCAGTATGTTTTAGTCAAGAGGTGTACTCCATGTCAGTTCTGTCAGCCATAAATCAAACACAGTTAGTTGGCAGGCAGCTTGCAAACCATCTGGGCCGCAGCCGGCGAGACTTTCTGCGCGATGCCGGCGGTCTAGCCATTGGTTCTGCGCTTGCAGGCACCCGTTTACTACGCGCGCAAGCAGTGATAAAGAAGCGCAAAGTAATTGTGGTCACCTTCGGCGGTGGCGCACGTGATCAGGAAACGTTTGCTCCTGAAGGTCAGCACAACATACCTCATTTGCTGCAGGCATTGGCCCCACAATCCACCTTCTTCACACATGTCACGAACGCGGGCATACTTGGACACTATGTCGCAACGGCAAGCCTGGCGACGGGCGTGTATGAAAGCATTAATAATTTTTCTGTTGTTCCTCCCGAGTACCCAACGGCTTTCGAATACTTTCGCAAGGACCTGAAGCGACCGATATCTGACACATGGGTTGTCGCGCCAAGTAACGGCTTCAACCGTATCGGCGAAAGCAGTCATCGATCCTACGGCTCAGGCCTGGGTGCCGGCGTCATTCTGCCGAAGCATCTGCTTGAGGCAGCCGCTTCAAATACATCAGGCGAGTACAACCACCTGCTTCAGGACAACTATGAAAACCCGCTGGAGATACCGCGTATCGGTGGTGGCGAGCTGGAGCTTCATCAGCTGGACAGGATACTGAAGCTTTCCGTCTCAGACTTTACCGCTCATGCTCGAACTGTCTCTAGCCCGGACGAGTTATCCATGTACATCGCAAAGCGGCTAATGCGAGAAGAAGCGCCAAATCTACTTTGGATCACAATGCACGACATTGATATTGCGCACTCTGGCGCTTACTCGCTTTATGTTGATGCCATTCGCCGCACAGACCGGCTCTGCGCCGAGCTGTGGAATGCGATTCAGGCAGACCCGGAGTACGCCGGCCACACAACCCTGCTGATCCTGCCGGATTTTGGACGCGACGCCGACACGGATGCAGGGGCAAACGGTTTTCAACATCACCGCACTGGAGGGCCGGCGTCACGCACGACGTGGATGATGGCACTTGGCGCCGGCATTCGAGAGGGTGTTGTGTACGACAGGCCGGTACAGTCGATCGATCTTGTGCCAACCCTCGGATCGATCATGGGTTTCTCGCCAAGGTTTTCAAAAGGACGTCCACTCAGCGAGATTCTTTAGTCATGCTTCCCACAGACCTTCGCGCGGCCCACTTCGACATGTACCCGTCACAGGCCAGGCACCTTGGCGTGCAGCATCTCGCGGTACTACAGCAGTTGCCGCTCAGCTTCCTGCCAAGCCTGCTGCGTGAGCTGATCGAGTATGACTATAACTTTCCCGCGGAGCGCAATGCCATGGACCGGCAGCTCTCGACCTTGGCTGCATTGCCGCCGCCGCAGCTTTCTGCCTGGTTTCAGGGATTCTTCCAAATACATGTCGATACGACGCAGGAGAAAACAGACTGGGTCAATCAGCCGGCGCACTTCACCGAGGATTTTTCGGCGTACCTGTGGGCTTCGCATCAGATGGATAGCTTCCGCTCTGCCGCGACCCGGTACAGCAGTCTTTTGAACACAACCGCACCCGCTCCAGTCCTTCCCATCAAGAGACTTGGCATCGCAGTGATCGGGCGGGGCGTGGATTTTTACAAACAGCCTCTGTTTACCAACCTGCGCAAGCATGGCACCTACTTCAGCAGGGTCGATCCT
The DNA here is from genome assembly GCA_964243585.1 of uncultured Terriglobus sp. Taxonomy (GTDB): domain Bacteria; phylum Acidobacteriota; class Terriglobia; order Terriglobales; family Acidobacteriaceae; genus Terriglobus. The sequence continues at coordinate 17,054 of CAXTFT010000037.1, read as the reverse complement.
CATGGCGGATGCGATCATCTACTGAATGTCTTGGCTTCAAGGGCACAGACGCATCCCGCTGCGTATGCGCACTGGTACGTGGATGGCGCTGTTCCCGCGCCGCATGATGAGGCGCTGACTACCGTTTCATACGCCGCGCTGGCACCTGCACGGGCTACTCTGCTAAAAAACATCGAACTGGAAGTCGCCAGGCCCGGCATGGGGCCAGAGCAACTACGTACCTACATGATGCGACTCTCGCCTGCTGATCTGCACATGAAAGGCGATGTTGTGCTCGACCGTTTTCAGATGAAGTTGCTGACGGAAGGCTCTGGAACCCAGATCTTCAGTACGACCTTTGTGCAGTGGACTGCGAGAGAGGTACTGCGGCGTGCGCAAGCACTCAGCCTCATGGTGCGCTACGCTCCCCGCCAGCGTCAAAGGCCCATGAACGAGCTGCTATCTTCCAGTACGGGCGACTTGCAAGTGGATGCAGAAGGTTCGCTCGTGGACGGTGATATGGGTGCATACTACCAGTGGATTGATCAGCAACGGCTTCCTGCCGCAGAGCAGTCATCCTTCATCGTCTGGTTTGAGGGGCAGTCCCAGGCACTCGCAATCGGTCCATCGCTGCCACGCGGGGCAGAATCAAAGTCCAGCATTGATTTGAAGGCACTGGTGCGACTGGCTGTAGATGCCTGACATTCTGACTGGTAGACGTAACTGCCTGGGTTGAGCCATGCACTCTGGCGTCATCCAACGCTCAACCGCGGCAACTACCAGGCACAGTGCTAGCATTTACCTGCGTGTCAAAACGCAATCAACTGAATCCTGACGCCGAGTTCATTCCAAATGCACAAAGTTTTACGACCGGTATTTGCTGCCCTGGTTGCGGTTTGTGGCGTTACCCCTCTGCTTGCACAAAAGACGCCAATTCAAATTACTGCCGACTTAACAGAAGGTGTCCGTCACCTGTACCACGCTGAAATTGACATTCCCGTACAGGCTGGTATAGCGGACCTTATCACGCCGCGCTGGATTCCTGGTACACACGCGCCCGGAGGTCCTTTGGCCGATATTGTAGGTGTGGTTTTTACGGGCAGCGGTCAGACGCTGAAATGGCGACGCGACGATGTAGAACTGGCAGAGTTCCACGTCACCATTCCGAAGGGTGTAAGCACCGTGCATGTACACCTGGACTCCATCGTTCCTGGCCGAGTCACCAGCAAGATGTCGGTGCTTGAGTGGGAGCACCTCATGATGTACCCGGCGCACGTGCCGGTAAAAGACATTCCGATTCAGCCATCTGTGACCGTACCGGCAGGGTGGGGAACTGGCACCTCGCTGAAGCCGATTGGACCTGTTTCAACGCCTGCCGTTACGGGTGTCAGTGAAGCAGCACATGGTCCGGCTACAGGTTCGGTAACGACAAAGTATGCAGTGACCACGGTGGAGCAGTTGGAGGATTCGCCGGTTATTACGGGTCTCTACTTTCATGAGTTTGCTCTGGCGCCCGAGATTACTCCCAAGCATTTTCTGGATGTGGTTTCTGATGAGCCGGAAGACTCAAGGATGCGTCCTGAGACGCTTGCTGAGATCGGCAACCTGGTGCGCGAGGCTGATGCGAACTATGGTTCGCACCATTACAACGAGTACCACTTTCTACTGACGCTTTCTGACCGTGCAGGTGGCCAGGGCCTGGAGCATGGCCAATCTTCCGATAACGGCGTGGGCGAAAAAGGTTTTGCCGACGATGCACACCAGTTGGGCGAATCGGACTTGCTGGCACACGAGTTTACCCACTCGTGGAACGGAAAGTATCGTCGGCCCGCGCGCCTGGCTCAGCCTGATTTTGCAACACCACAGCAGGGTGATTTGATGTGGGTGTATGAAGGCATGACGCAGTACTGGGGCAATGTGCTGGCAGCGCGGTCCGGCCTAAAGTCGCAGGAGCAGTATCGTGATCTGCTTGCGTTATCTGCCGCTCAACTTGACAACAAGCCGGGCCGCGAGTGGCGTTCCACCGAAGATACGGCAGTTGCTGGCAGCCTGATCCGCGGCGGTAACCAGAACTGGGTGAATTGGCGTCGCGGGCAGGACTACTACCAGGAAGGTGAGCTGGTCTGGCTGGATGCGGACGTTACAATCCGCAAGCTGACAGACAATAAGAAGTCGCTGACCGATTTTGTGAAGATCTTCCTTGGCAAGGGTGGAAACACCGGACCGCTGATTGTGGGTTACGAGTTTCCCGAGATTGTGAAGGATCTGAATGAGGTGGTGAAGTACAACTGGGCTTCCTTCCTGCGCGATCGCATCAGCAACATCAATCCACGCGCCGACCTGGACGGTATCGAACATGGTGGCTACAAACTGGTCTACCAGGATCACGCGAGTCGCAGCGAACGCACGCTGGGTGCGGCGAACAGCCGGCGCGGAGGAGGGCTGAATGTCTGGTACTCCCTGGGCATGCGCGTCTCCGCAGAAGGTACCATTGGCGATATCCGCTGGAACGCCCCCGCAGACAAGGCAAAGCTGGCGCCCGGTGAAAAGATCATGGTCGTCAACGGCCAGGTCTTCTCCGCGGATGCCTTGCGCGCTGCTGTTGTGAAAGCGAAAACGGATTCCGCGCCGATCCATCTGCTGGTGCAGCAGGAGTCCGACGTGATGTCTGTCGACATCGACTATCACGAGGGCGAACGCTATCCGGTGCTGGTTCGTGTAGAGGGAACCCCTGCCTATCTTGACGACATTACCAAGCCATTGACTACACCTCAAAGTGCGTTGGCAAAGCCGGCAACGACTCCGAACTAGCGCGGATCGCAGGCAATCAGTCCGCAGCAGAACGTCATCTGCTTTCTCTTTGACAAGGTTGTTCCTTTAGAACGTGGCTCCATGCTCAAGTGATTCTGCGGCAAGTTCCTGCATGTGGAAGGCAAGCTGTACACCAGGTCTGCGTGGTATGTCCAGGCCGGGCAATCTGAAACCGCTCGACTTAGCGCCAATTAGAAGTCGCTTGCACGACTTGATTATCAGTGTTGTGCGTACTCGAAAGAAAAGAGGTCGCTTAAATGCTTCTGTAGCAACGCCAGAACGCGAAACTTAGTAGCTTGAACTGATAAGTATTGACTCGATGAAAGCCCTGCTATGTTTCTGTCCTGGGCAACGGCTTGCCGGGCTGACCCATCACCGTGCGCTGTATCCTGAAGCTGAGGTGTAAACCGGGATGTGGATTGTACGGCTGGCCTTGCGCCGCCCTTACACGTTTGTCGTCTTCTCGCTGTTGATGCTGCTGCTGGGCATCGGCACTGCCGTGGAAGCGCCCAAGGATATCTATCCCTATATCAACATTCCCGTTGTCACCATTGTGTGGAGCTACAGCGGCCTGCCACCGCAGGAGATGGAAGGCCGTATTGTCACTGTGTGCGAACGCGCACTGACTACCACGGTAAACGACATTGAACACACCAGTTCAACAAGCTACCAGGGCGTTGCTGTCATCCGCGTGTACTTCCAGCCCAACGTTAAGGTTGAGCTCGCCATGTCGCAGATCACGGCAGTGGTACAGACTATCCTTCGCATCATGCCACCGGGCACGTTCCCACCTAACATCCTGAAGTACGATGCGTCCAGCGTGCCTATCCTGCAGCTTGGTTTATCTGGAACAGGACTGACGGAAGAAGACTTGTACGACCTCGGCACGTCATTTATTCGGCCGCGTCTGGCCAATGTAAAAGGTGCATCAATCCCTTTGCCTTACGGCGGCAAGGTTCGTCAGGTGCAGGTCGATGTCGATCCAAACCAGCTGTATGCTCACCATCTTTCCGCAACGGACGTATCGACCGCCTTCAATCAGCAGAACCTGATACTTCCCGCGGGTGTAGCTCGTATGGGCGATCGCGAGTTCATTGTCAAATTGAACTCATCGCCACCGGAAGTTTCCGCATTGAACGATCTACCCATTCGCGCAGCCAATGGTGCCGTAGTACTGGTGAAAGACGTGGCACAGGTACGTCTGGGCTACGCGCCGCAGGTCAACATTGTGCGTCAGGATGGTAAGCGTGCGGCCCTGCTGACAGTGCTGAAGAACGGCGAGACTTCAACGCTGGATATTGTAAAAGGCGTCAAGGAGTTGCTGCCGCAGGTGAAGGCTGGCCTGCCACCCGGCCTTGAAATTACACCTCTTTTCGATCAATCAATCTTTGTCAGCGAATCAATCAGCGAGGTCGTTCGTGAAGCAGTCATTGCCGCGGCATTGACTGGATTAATGATCCTGTTGTTTCTCGGATCATGGCGCTCTACCCTGATCGTGTGCACCTCCATCCCGCTGTCCATTGCAACATCGCTGGTCATCCTGTTTGCACTGGGCGAGACAATCAACGTCATGACACTGGGCGGATTGGCACTGGCTGTCGGCATTCTTGTAGACGACGCTACGGTAGAAATTGAGAATACGCACCGTAACATGAGCGAAAAGAAGCCGCTAGTGCGTGCCATCCTCGACAGCGCACAGCAGGTGGCCGCACCGGCCTTTGTCTCGACACTTTCCATCTGCCTGGTGTTCACACCGGTACTGCTGCTAAGCGGCCCGGCGCGTTACCTGTTTACACCGCTCGCCATGGCCGTGGCGTTCGCCATGCTGGCTTCGTACTTTCTATCCCGCACGCTGGTGCCCACCATGATGCATTTCCTGCTTGGCTCAGAGATCGGCCTGTACCAGGATCCCGGCGCGGCTGAAAAGGAAGCAAAAGATAACGTCGTGTGGCGTATTCACACGCGATTTGACGAGTGGTTCGAGCGCAGGCGGGAAGGTTACCGTAATGCTCTGCAATGGTCGCTTGAGAACCGTGCGCTTACAGTTGGCGTTTTCGGTTTGTTTGTCCTGTTGTCTCTACCGCTCTTGTTCCTGATTGGAGAAGACTTCTTCCCGTATGTCGATTCGGGCCAGATGCGGTTGCATGTATACCCACCACAAGGCATGCGTCCGGAGGACTCTGAGCAATACTTTGCCGCCATCGAGCGTGAGATACGCCGGACCATTCCAGTAGAAGAGACAAAGCTTGTTCTGGACAATATCGGTCTGCCCAATGGTGGTATTAACCTCGCGTTTGGTGATAGCGCCGTTATTAGCGATTCAGACGGTGACATACTGATTGCCTTAAATCCCGGCAAGCGGCACACGCAGGAATATATGCGTGAACTTCGCGCGGTGTTGCACAGTAAGTTTCCGGATGGAACCTTCTTCTTTACCCCGGCTAACATCACAAACCAGATACTTGACTTCGGTTTGCCTGCACCCATTGATCTGCAGATATCCGGGCGCGGTCCGCAAAATTACGCCATTGTTCAGCAAATGCTGCAGCAGGTGCGCGCCATTCCCGGCGTGGCAGATGCCCACATTCATCAGCAGATCGCGCAGCCTACCATCAATGTGAATGTTGACCGGTTGAAGTCGCGCCAAATCGGCCTGACGCAGCAGGACGTGGCGCAAAGCATGCTGATCTCACTTACCGGCACCGGTCAGACCGCGCCAAATGAATGGCTCAATCCGCAAAACGGAGTGAACTACCAGGTAGTCGTGCAGACGCCGCAATATCGCATCGATACCCTGCAGGCACTTGCACGAACGGCGCTGACTTCGCCCGCGGGCAACGTAAGTCAATTACTCGGCAATGTGGCGAACTTCGAGCGGGATGTTACACCGGCAATCATCAATCACTACAACATTCAGCCGGTGTATGACATTTACGCGGACGTGGATCAACGCGACCTTGGCGGTGTCGCGCGCGCCATCCACAAGATCATGGACAAGCAGGAGGAGACGCTGCCCGTCGGTTCTCGGCTTGCATTGCGCGGCGAAGTGCAGACGATGAGCGATTCCTTCACGCGCCTGGGTCTTGGCATGGTGTTTGCGATCATCCTTGTGTATCTGTTGATGGCAGTGAATTTTCAATCGTGGATCGATCCGTTGATCATCCTGATGTCGCTGCCGATCGCGTTTGCGGGCATCCTGTGGATGCTGTTTCTGACGGACACGACATTGAATGTGCCCTCGCTGATGGGTGCCATCATGACCATTGGCGTAGCCACTGCCAACAGCATCCTGATGGTAGTGTTCGCGAACGATGAGCGTGCCGCGGGCAAGGACAACATGGAAGCCGCGATCAATGCAGGTTATACGCGCCTGCGCCCGGTGCTGATGACCGCGCTTGCCATGATCATCGGTATGCTGCCAATGGCGTTGGCGCTGGGCGAAGGTGGCGAGCAGAACGCGCCGCTTGGACGTGCCGTCATCGGAGGCTTGCTGCTTGCAACGCTGGGCACGCTGTTCGTTGTGCCGATCATGTACTCCCTGCTGCGCAAGGAAGCCCCACGAAACTTTGATGAAGAGATTGACCGCGCCTACGACGAGGGTGAACCGGCAAGTGCCCAGCAAAAGGCTGGCAGTTCACCACAGGGCAAGCACAGCAACGAGCCGCGGACACAACCCGCATAATCTTTCGAAGAAAGAAGACGATGAGCGACGACCTTCAACAACGCGTGTATCCCGAAGACGAGCGACTGCGGCAGGTGCAGGACGACCCTGACCGGCGCATGACGCGCGACGAGTGGGAGCGTGAGGAGTCGCTGGCCAGGCATGCCGCGCACAAACGCCATGAAAACGTTCGGCATGACCGCGTAGTACAGCAGGAGTTCGATCGCAAGAAGATATCGGAACACCGTCAGTGGGGCAAGTTGCTGTTGTGGATCGGCCTGGGCGTGCTTGCACTGTTGCTCATTTTTGTCATTGGCTACCTGCCGCACCGCGCCCACGCGAAGAGCGCGGCAGCCGCCGCAAAGCAGCGCGATCAGGACGAACCGGAAGTTACTGTTCTTGAGGTAAAGCGAAGTCATGCACCAGGGGAACTGACCGTGCCGGGCACGACCGCTCCGCTGACCGAGGCTTATATCTATGCGCGCGCAAACGGGTACGTCCGCAAACGTTACGCCGATATTGGCGATCACGTGAAAAAGGGTCAGCTGCTGGCTCTGCTCGATGCGCCTGAACTTGACCAGCAGGTTGAGCAGGCGCGGCAGCAATTGCGCCAGGCGCAAGCGGATGAGGCGCAGCAGCAGGCACAGCTAGATCTTCGCCGCGTGACTTGGGAGCGGTGGCGCACGCTGGTGGCAAAGGGCGTCTTTTCACGGCAGGATGGCGATCAGCGTGAGACCGACTACCGTGCGCAGCTTGCCGTGGTGGCATCGGCGCAACGCAATGTGGAAAGCTTTCGGGCGAACCTTAACCGCTCAATAGCCCTGCAGAGTTATGAGCGTGTTACCTCCCCATTTGACGGCATTGTGACGCAGCGCAACACCGATGTGGGAGCGCTGGTTGGTTCAGGAGGCAGCGGCATGCCCGCGCCGATGAACATGTCAAATTCAACCAGCGGCGGCTCTTCCGGCAACAGTAGTTCCAATACCAGCGGGTCCAGCGGCAACACAAGCCAGACGGCGACACCCTCAACCGGCGGCTCCGCCGGTGGAGCCCTGTTTGCCGTGGCACAGATCGATAAGCTGCGCATCCTGGTTGCGGTGCCTGAGGGTTATGCTTCCAGCATCGTGACGGGTATGCCGGCAAAGGTCTTTCTGCAGGAGCGCACGGGCAGAGCAATCAACGGCACGGTCACCCGCTCCACACGTTCGCTAGATCAGAACACCCGCACCATGCTGACAGAGGTCGACCTGGATAATCGCAACGGCAGCCTTTACCCGGGCATGTACACCGTGGTCAGTTTTGTCCAGGTGCGCGGCGAATCGCCGCTGACTGTCCCTGGCGACTCTGTTGTTGTGCGGCAGGACAGAACCATGGTTGCCGTCGTCCGGGACATGAAGGTGCAGATGCTGCCGGTCGAAATTGGCCGCGACTATGGTCCGTCTGTCGAAATACTGAGCGGCCTGCATGAGGGCGACCATGTCATTACGACAGTCAGCGACGGTGTTCGGCAAGGCGCGAAGGTGCGCCCCCAACAGAAGAAAGAAGAGGGTAAAGACGAGGGCAGCGGCGGAGGGCAGACCAATAAAGTGCCCAACGCAGGCCCGAACGAGTATGGGGATCAGTCCATCGTGAACCAGAGTTCTGAAAGCACAAATAATCAGGGTAAAAAGGGGAGCGGCAGCGGATCGCAAGGCGGCGGCAGCAAGGGCAGCAGCGGCGGCAAAAATAACGAGCCCAAGTCACAAAAAGAGGACAAGGGCAGCAAGTGAGGCGACTCGTTCAGCTTGGACCACTCACCCTGGCATCAATCTGCTGTCTTGCGTTACCGGCACAGCAGGGGCAACAGCCACCGCCATTCACTGCTCCGCTGCCGCCGGTCGCCCCCGTGCAGTCCTCGCCAGGTCAGCAGGCTGTGCCACAATCGCAGCAGCCAGCGGTGTCGCCTGAGGCTCCACTACCGCAGCCAGACAGCAGCAGCATCGATTTGCGAGCCATTAGGCCGCTGCAGATTCAGCCGCCGCAGCCTGCAGCGCCGTCCAGCACTGTGCAGCAGGTGCAGGCTGATGGCACGCATGCACGCGGGGAAGCCGCGCCTGCGGTGCACAGCAGCCCCCTGCACCCTTTTGTGTCGTATCACGTGCCCCACATTCCCGCGCTGACCGCCGGTTCCACCTCGCGACTCGCCGGACTGGTCCGCGATGGCAAGCTCTACCTTTCACTGCATGACGCCCTTGCACTTGCCATTGAAAATAACCTGGATGTGGAGGTGGGCCGCTACAGCCTCGCGCTTGCCGATACCGACGTGACGCGCGCCAGCGGAGGCGGCAACCTGCGCGGACTGGATTACACCGTGCAACAAACCGCGCCAGGTGTGGGCGCCACAACCAGCCCCCTGCTGATCACAGCCACCACAGGTACCGCGTCCCCCACAAGCGCGACGGTGAACGACCTTTCCCAGGTAACGCAGACTGGCACCGGCGCACAGTCAACACTGTCGCTCAGCAACGGTGACATCTACTCGCCGGGTCCAGCCATACCGGTCTTCGATCCCACCATCGTGGCAGAGGCAGGATACCTGCGCCGGTCCAATCAAACATCGTTGATTGAGACCACGGCTTCTACCGGCTCCGCGGGTGCATCGACGAACACCGGTCCACTAAACTTTGTCAGCACAGGGGTCGACTACCAGCAGGGCTTTTCGCCAGGCACGCAGGTTGAGGCGTTCGTCAACAACGCGCCTTCCGTGTTGTATGGTCAGGATCCGCAGTATGACCCGTTCAAGTCGCCCAGCAGCTCCCTTACGGTTTCTCAGCCGCTGCTGCGCGGACGCGGGCGCGCCGTCAATCTCCGGTTTGTGCGTATTGCTCAGCTCGGCCAGCGGGTGTCACGGCTCCTCTTTGAACAGCAACTGCTGGAAACGGTGTATGGTGTCTCCCGCCTGTACTACGACCTGGTTTCGCTGGGCGAAAACATCGCAGTAAAGGAACAGTCGCTGGCGGTTGCCCAGCGTTTGCTGCAGGATGATCAGAACCAGGTGGCCGAAGGCACGCTTGCCCAGGTGGAACTGACCCGTGCGCAGGCGTTGGTGTCGTCCAGCCGGCTGGACCTTATTCAGTCTCGCGGCGAGTACCGTCAACAGGAAGTCATTCTGCGCGAACAACTGGTCCGTAATCTTGCGGATCCAGGTGCACAGGTGATGTCGATCGTCGCAACTGACCGAATTCTGGTGCCGGACGCGCAGCCCGCGCTGGATGTGGGTGCGCTGACAGCCGATGCACTGGCAAACCGGCCTGACCTTGCACAGGCGGGGCTACAGGTTCAGGCCAACGATATTGCAGCGCGGGGTACGCGTAATGGTGTAAAACCCCTGCTGAATCTGTATGCCAACGTGCAGACGCGCGGGTCATCGCTGGTGCCGTACCAGACACTTGGATCGACTGGTACGGGTGCTATACAGCCGCCCGCCGCGTTGACGCAGGGCGGGCTGCGGCTGTCCACCATCTACCAGGGCGGCATCCAGCTGAACCTGCCGCTGCGCAACCGCATTGCGCAAGCTGACGCCGCACGTGATGAGATTCAGCTACGCCGCTCCGAAGGCAGGACGCAGAAGCTGGCAAATGACATCCGGCAGCAGGTGGAAAACTCTGCCATTGCGCTCGAGACAGCACACGAGGCATACGCCGCGGCGGTGGAAAGCCGCAACTACCAGCAACAACTGCTACAGGCAGAGATCGACAAGTTTGCCGTCGGGGCCAGTACGAACTACCTGGTCATTCAGGACCAGGCGTATCTGGCGCAGGCGCGATCCACGGAAGTTGCGGCCCGGTCCGATTGGATGAAGGCACGGATGGCATTGGATCGGGCACTTGGCGACCTGTTGGAGAAGAACCGGATCGTATTCGATGATGCCGTGCGAGGTGACGTGCGATAGGCCACTTGCCACATGGACTTTCGCGTGACCAACAGCCCTCCTGCCAATCTGCGCTTTCCATGTACTGGCGGGGCGGGTGTCGTTGCAGTCACATTTTGCAGGCGGTATCCTACAACTTATTCCAAGGCAGTACCATGGTCTTTGTCAGGTCGCACCATGCCGGTGCGGGGCCATCGCGAAACGCAGTCGAACCGTATAAGGATGAAGCATGGCCACGGAACAGCGCATGGCTGAAGATCTCGCAGGTTGTTGTCCCGCAGACAGCCTGTTTGAGCGATATAGCTGGTTTTACGCGCTCTGCCGTGAGCACCTGTTTTGCGATCACTCGGCTGAGATTAGGTCTTCGTTGTGGGGTGGTGCTGCGCCGCCCAAAGGTGCCCACCTGGTGGAACTGGGATGCGGCCCGGGCTTTTACGCCTGTCGATTTGCAGAGACCTTTCCGCAGCTACGCACGACCGGTGTCGATCTGTCGCAAAACCTGCTTTCCCGTGCGCGCCAGCGTGCGGCGCAGCGCAAGCTGGAGAATTGCTCCTTCCACCATGCGGATGTGCATTCCTTGCCTGCCTTCATGGAGCCTGTCGACAGCATCGTGATTTCCCGCCTGTTCCTGATTGTGCCGAATCGCGAAGATGTGCTCCGGGAGATCTTCCGCGTGCTGCGGCCGGGCGGTCGTTGCTTTATTGCAGAGCCAGTGTCAGCTGCACGGACCCAGCTGCCGCTTTCGGCCATGTGGTTCCTGGCAAAGCTAACCTCGTTCGGGCGCGTACCCTACGTGGAGCCGCACAAGGTAAAAACCATGGGTGCGGAAGAGTTTGACACGCTGATGCGTTCGCAGCCGTGGTCCAATGTAGAGGTCATGCGCAGGGGCCGGTACCAGTTCGCCATCTGCGAGAAGCCCCTGCACGCTCCCAGTCCCTTGCCGGAGCAGGCAGTTGCCTAGTATCTACCCGATCCTGCAGCCCTCCGAACCGGATGCTGCACGCTCTGGCAAAGTCGCGCTTGCCGTAATGTCCAAGGCACCGCGCGCCGGTAAAGTAAAGACGCGCCTCGCTCCGCCCCTTACGCTGGAGCAATCCGCCGCACTCAACATCTGCTTTCTGCGCGACACCACCGCAAACATTGCAGATGTTACGCGTGTAGCAGACGCTGCAGGCGTCGTCTGCTACACGCCGGTCGGCGATGAAGTTGCCTTTGACGGTTTGCTGCCGGAGAGTTTTGCCTTGATCGCGCAGCGCGGCGATGGCTTTGGCGAACGGCTTCACTGCGCCGCCGCCGATTTGTTCGCGTGCGGTTTCGGCGCGGTCTGCCTTATTGATTCCGACAGTCCAACGCTGCCGCAAGCTGCATTGCGTGCCGCGGTGGATGCACTGCTGCAGCCCGGCGATCGCGTGGTGCTGGGCGGATCGGACGATGGCGGTTACTACCTAGTCGGCCTCAAATCAGCGCACAAAGAGGTCTTTGACCGCATTACCTGGAGCACCGGAGCAGTCTTTCAGGAGACCTGCGAACGCGCCGCCCAAGCCGGTATCCCGCTCGTCGAATTACCGCTTTGGTATGACGTGGACGACGGTGCGACGCTGCGCCTGCTTGCAGCCGAACTGCTCGAGGGCAAGCGACCTGCCTTCGCAAAAGTGGATGGCTACGATGCACATGCCACACGCGGCTTTCTGCGGGAGCTCGCCGCGGCAGGCGCTCCGTGGCAGGCTGCTGCGAGCCTGAGTTGACGGCGGCAAAGCAGCGAGCACTCGGCTTATGGCCTGCAACGGCGCTCGGCACCAACGTGGCACTGCTGTTTCTGGGCTGCATGATGCTGGGCCTGTCACACCACCTGGCGCTTGAGTTCGACGACTTCATCATCGGCTACTCCGAAACCACGGCATGTGCGCTGGCGGTATTTCTTGGCTCGGCGGTGCTGGTCATTCGGCAGCCGGTTGATCGGTGGACGCTGCCCATCATTCTCGTGTTTGCCGTGCTTTGCCGCCTGGTACTGCTGATGCCCGACCCGCATCTTTCCAGCGACATCTACCGCTATGTCTGGGATGGCGTGGTGCAGCACCACGGCATCAGTCCCTATCGTTACGTGCCGGGCGACCTTCATCTAAAAGCGTTGCGGGAAGACGACATCTTTCCCAACATCAACCGGCGCGACTACGCACCAACGATCTACCCGCCTGTTGCGCAGATGTTCTTCTATGCGGCCACGGGTCTGTCGTTCACTCTGGTAACGATGAAGCTGGCGTTCTACGCGGCAGAAGGTGTCGCGGTGTGGGCGTTGATCAAGACGCTGCCGTTACTCGGCCAGCGGCGGGAGCAGGTGCTGCTCTACGCGTGGAGCCCATTGCTGATCTGGGAAATCGGCTCCAGCGGCCACGTGGATGCGTTGCTGGCCATGTTCGTGGCACTGGCCCTGCTGTTTCGTTTGCGGCACTGGCCGGTGCTCACCGGACTTGCGCTTGGCGCCGCGGTCATGACCAAGTTCTACCCACTTCTGCTGTTTCCGGCGCTGTACCGCCGTCGCGACTGGAAGATGCCTGCAGCCCTGCTGGCGGTCGTCCTGGGCGGCTATGCCTGCTACATCGGTGTGGGCAAGCGGGTCTTCGGCTTTGCCGGTGGATACGTGCAGGAAGAGGGGATGGCTACCGGTTCGCGCTATTTCCTGCTGGACCTGCTGCAGCACGTGCCCGGTTTCGCGCACGTGCCCCTTGCGGCATTTCTCGTCTTCTGCGCCCTGTGTTTTGCACCTGTGTTGCTGTGGTGCTGGCGACGCAACCAGCAGTCTGGGCCAGCCTTCCTTGCACCTGCTGCGACTCTGGCCTTCCTGCTGATGCTGCTGTTCTCACCGCATTACCCCTGGTACGTTATCTGGCTGGTACCGTTCCTTGTGCTGCAGCCGAGTCTCACGATGGGCGTCTACGTGTGCGCGATCTTCTATGGCCTGACTACGCAATGGTCTGAGCCGGGTGCGAAGCTGTTCTTTTTACAGAAATGGATCTATGGCGCCACCGCGCTGGCTTGCGCTTTGCAGTGGAGTTACACGCGCTGGCTTCGCCCTGTGTTCCCGCTCGGAAAGGTGTTCCCCCGCACGGACGAGGCCGAAAGGTGATGCGTGTGTCCGTTGTTATTCCCGCGTTGAACGAAGCAGCTTCCATCGGCTTTGCCGTGGGTGAAATGCCGTGGAACATGATTGACGAGTGCATCGTTGTGGACAACGGCAGTACGGACGGCACGGGTGCCTTGGCCGAAGCCGCGGGCGCGCGCGTCGTGACAGCGCCACGGGGTTATGGCTCCGCTTGCATGGCCGGGGTCGCAGCCGCGCTTGCCACCAGCGACACCATCGTCTTTATGGATGGCGACGGAGCCGACGTGGTGGCACACCTGCCAGAACTGCTTGGGCCCATCGCACGCGACGAAAAAGACCTCGTGCTGGGCACGCGTCTGGGCAGGTACCAGCGCGAAGCGGGTTCCATGTTGTTCTCGCAGGTCTTCGCCGCAAAGTTTGTCGGAACGCTGCTACGTGTTTTCTACCCAAAGGGTTTCCGCTACACCGACATGGCAGCCTTCCGCGCCATCCGCCGGTCCTCGCTCGACAGCCTTGGGATGCAGGAGCGCACCTTTGGCTGGAACCTCGAGATGCAAATTCGGGCTATCCAGCATGGTCTGCGCATTGAGGAGGTGCCGGTGCATTACCGAGCCCGCTACGGTGGCGTGTCAAAGGTTTCCGGTGACATGCGCGCGTCCATTAAGGCAGCAGTTCGCATTCTGCAGGTGCTGTTCCGTGTCTCGGCACAGGGCAAGACGCGGGCAGGCACCACAACTTCCCGCTAGAACCCGCGTCTCATCTTTGCAGGCGGCCTTTCGGGTTCGCCACGTGGAGTTCAAGATGCAGAGTAAGTCCGGTTCCCGCATATCAATGCCGCTGGCCTTGGCGGCTGTGTTCAGCCTGTCTACAGGTACGTTCGCGCAGAACAGGGCAGTAAGCGACGCGCAGGTGGAAGCAAATGTTTTGAAGGCGTTTGCGAGTGAATCCCGCCTGACGAACGAGCCGATTACCACGTCAACTGTATACGGCACCGTGACACTGACCGGCTCCGTCTCAAACGAGGGTGCTCGCGACGCCGCAGAGCAAATCGCGTCCCGCACGTCGGGTGTGAAGAAGGTCATTGACCAGCTTGTCATCGGCGCACCGCAAAACGCTACGGGTGTGGCTGATCCGGCTGTTGTGAACAGCTATCCACAGGATGATCGAGCAGCGATGCCCGACGTACAGGGGCGCGCAGCAAACCCAGTCGGCAATCCTGCCGATCGCAGTCCGGTACCCTACAGCGGCCAGTACCCTCCGCGGGGTCCGGCTTATCCCGATCCGCAGGGTTCCTACGGCAATCCGCAAGGCGGGCAGACAGATACACCGGGTTATGGCCCGCAGCAGCCATATAGCCAACAGCCTTATGGCCAGCAGCAGCCAAACAACCAGCAGCCTTATGGTCAGCAACCTTACGGACAACAGCCCCCGTATGGACAGGTTCCTTACGGCCAGGGTGGTCCGCAGGCCGGAGGCTACCCGGATGCCCAGGGTGGATACCCGCCACCTCCTCCACATCGTCTCTACCGTCGTGACTACGAGCGGCAGATGGCGGCCCGGGGCCAACCCGGCCCGGGATACGTGCCGCAGGGTCAACCGGGGGGTGCGCATGTCGTTGTTCCAAACGGGACGGTGGTTGGGGTCAGCATCAACCGGTGGATCTCAAGCAGCGACGCGTCTCCGGGATCGGCCTTTACGGCAGTAGTGGCTGAAGACGTCCTCGCCGGGGGCGAGATCGCCGTCCCTCGCGGCGCCACCGTGGAAGGCACCGTGATTGATGCCAAGGGTTCAGGCGCATTGAAAGGGCGAGGGTCACTGACGCTGCAGTTGAACACGTTGTTGCTGGGTGGTCAGCGCATTCCCCTGCAGAGCGAACCCTTCACCGTGACAGGCAGTGATAAGGCTGCCCGTTCGGTGAACTCCACCCTCATCGGTGCGGGCGTTGGTGCGCTGCTGGGTGCGGCCATAGGTCGCGGGACCGGCGCGGCCATTGGCGCCGGTGTCGGCGGAGCGGCGGGTCTGGGTACAGCGGCTGCCTCGAACAGCGGTCAGGCCATCCTGCCGCCAGAGGCATTGCTGCGCTTCCGCCTGACCAATTCCGTACCTGTGATCACAGTCTCTGAACTTGAGATGCAGCGGCTGGGTGGTTACGCGGGACCCGCAGCGAGTCATGGTGGCCCTGGACCTTACGGTGATCCCTATAACCGCGGCGGCTACTACCGTGGCGGATACGGCTACTAAGCACTCGTAAACGGAGACAGCCGCGGCACATGCTGCGGCTGTTTTGCGCTTGCCAGGCATTGCTCATTTATACTTCTTGGCAGTGACAGGCCTCTGCACCCATGAGGTACCGCGCCAAGTCTGCCGCGTCTTCGGCACGCCTGAAAAGCTTTTCCTGAAGGGTCTCCAGCGCCAACATGATTCGTTCTCTGCAGAAGGATAGTCGCGTCACCAAGGCGATCTTCGCCGTCATCATCGGGGTAGCCATCATCTCCATGGTGCTCTATCTGGTTCCAGGTCTCTACGGCGGAGACACAGGCACACCGCAGGGTGTGTACGCAACGGTACATACACCCGGCTTCTTTGGCCGTATTTTTGGCGAGACGACACAGATCAAGAGCACCGAAGTCCAGCAGTATGCGCAGTCGTTGGCGCAACGACAGAACCTGCCTGCGCAGTACCTGCCCTTCCTTATGCCCCGCTTTGAAGCGCAGGCACAGCAGGTCTTGGTTGCCTCTGCCGTGGAAGACCGTGAGGCAGACCGCCTCGGCCTGACCGCTACGGATAACGACGTACAGAAAGAGTTGCAGACTGGCCAACTTGGCCAGATTTTCTTCCCGGGCGGCCAGTTCATTGGCGACGAAAAGTACCGTGCCTTTGTCCAGAACCAGCTTGGCATTGCAACCGTGGCCGAGTTTGAGACCAAGGTAAAGCAGGAGATTACTTCGCGCCGTCTCGTTCAGTTCGTTACCGCTGGTGCCAACGTGTCGGACACCGCCGTCAAAGAACTCGTTCGTAAAGCCGGTGCAAAGGTCAAGTTCGACTACGCTGTGGTCAATTCCGCCGACCTGTCGAAGACAATCACGCCCATCGATAGCGACTTGGAGAACTATTTCAACCGCAATAAGGCGCGTTACGTAAATGCCGTACCTGAGAAGCGCAAGATTATCTACATTCCGATCACACTGGCGAACCTGCCCGGCGGCAAGGCACAGGTGAGTGATGCAGATGTTCAGGCCTACTACAACGCTCACAAGGCCGACTACCACGTCGACAAGCAGGTAAAAGCTCGCCACATCCTGATCAGTGTGTCGGCAGGTGCCGATGCAAAGACCGACGCAGCCGCAAAGGCCAAGGCTCAGGACCTGCTCACTAAAATTCGTGGTGGAGCCGATTTTGCCGCGCTGGCAAAGGCGAACTCGAACGATCCCGGTTCAAAGGATTCTGGTGGGGAACTGGGCTACGTCAAGGCGGACGGCACCATGGTACCCGCTTTCCAGAATGCAGCCATGGCGTTGCAGCCCGGCCAGACTTCCGAGCTTGTGAAAACGCAGTTTGGCTACCATATCATTCAGGCCGAGGCGCGCGATGAA
>CAXTFT010000036.1:22452-26604 GCA_964243585.1 uncultured Terriglobus sp. | reverse complement strand
TACGGGGTTTGGACGGCTTCACCGTAGCTTCGGCACCCGGGGCCGGGATTGCGGCGCGCCGTCGCTGCCGCGCAGCTTCATACATGACCACCGCGCCCGCCACCGAAACGTTGAGCGAAGGCACCGCTCCTGCCATGGGCACGCGCAGCAGAAAGTCGCAGGTACGGCGTGTCAGGTCATGCAAGCCAGCACCTTCGCGGCCCAGCACCAGGGCGATATCTCCCCCAAAGTCAAATTGGTCGTAGTCCATGGTGCCGCGCTCGTCCAGACCCACAATCCAGATGTTCTCTCGCTTCAAGTCTTCCAAAGCCCTTACGAGATTGGTCACGCGGGCGACACGAACGTGCTCCGTGGCCCCTGCGGATGCCTTGGCCACGGTACCGCTCAACGGGGCGGAACGGCGTTCCGGCATCAGAACGCCGTCAACACCTGCGCCGTCCGCGGTACGCAGCAGCGCGCCGAGATTGTGCGGGTCTTCCACGCCGTCCAGTGCCAGCAGGAAACGTTTCCCTGTTCCTGCTGGCCGCAGCAAATCCTCAAAGGTCAGCGCCTTGCGTTCGCGCAGAAAAGCGACGGCACCGCCGTGGTTTTCCGTCCGGCTCATGCGGGCCAGTTCATCCCGGCTGCCGTACGCGATGCGAACCCGTGCGTCACGGCAGAGGTCCAGCAGGGCTGTCAGACGAGGATTCGGCGGTCCGGCCAGCAGGGTGACATGATCCAGGTCTGCGGGGCGGACCCGCAGCGCCTCGGTCACGGAGTGGACTCCGAACACTATTTCCACGCGGACTTGCTTTCGCCTTTGAACCGCGAACAGGAAGTTGGCGGGAGTTTATGGAAACGTTTCACCCCTGAAGTTTACGCGGTAACAACTGCACGGCAATAAGCACCCCATCACACCTATACTCAGAAGGTCCCGTATCCAATCAGTTTTGGAAGACGATGCATCGAGAAAAAGCACCGGGAGACCGAGTCTTTCCCACCACGGGCGGCGTCAACACTCAGGTGCAGGCAACCCTTCCCATTTCCGCAGCCATACTTGAGGCGTCTGAGCAGGAGAACGCCGAGATTGCGCGTGGCCTGAAACGGCAGGACGCGGAGTTGCTGGACCATCTCATCGAGACCTATCAGCACCGGTTGATGCGTTACCTGACATTTTTGACCGGCAAACGCGAGGTCGCGGAAGACCTGTTCCAGGAAACCTGGATGCGGGTCCTCCTGCGCGGTGGGCAATACAACGGAAAAGCCCGTTTTGACACGTGGCTGTTCACGATTGCACGTCACCTGGTCATCGATCTGTCGCGGAAGCGCACCATGGCTTCGCTGGACCAGTTACGTGACCCGGAAGGTGACGAGCGGCAATTTGAGATTGCGATCGACGAGCCGTCGCCGTTTCAGCAGTTCTGCTCTCGCGAGGATGCGGCGGAGGTGACCGCCGTTTTGCTGGAACTGCACGCCAGCTATCGCGAAGTTCTGGTTCTGCGCTTCCACGAAGAAATGTCGCTCGAGGAGATTTCAGTACTCACCAAGGCTCCGCTGTCCACGGTGAAGTCGCGTCTGTACCGAGGCTTGGCTGCGTTGAAACCGCAGGTAGAGCGATTGCGTGGCGAAAAGGGCCAGGTTCGCCGTGCGGCCACCGCCGAAGGAATCCTGTGAGCATGGCTTTCCCCGGCAACAACCTCGGCCCGGGCATGAACGCGCGCGCAGCCATCGTCAACCGGACACACCGCGTCATTCGTGAACGCGCGACGGCTATGCAGGCCCGGAAAAGAACAGTTCGGGACCTGGTGGTGCCCTGTGTGATCTGCTCGGTGCTGCTGCTGCTGATCGCTGTAGCCGTATGGACGGTTGCGGATGAGGGTCTTTCCGGATGGGAAGACGGGTTCTGGAAACGAGTGCTGGAGTTTGGCAGCGATGCCGGCTCATCCATCAGCATCCTGCTGGTGTGGTTTCTACCGCTTTCCGTCGTCATGGCAGCCGTCGTGCTGTTGCGTAAAAACCGGACGCACAGCCATGGCGACGGAGTATCCCGCTGATGCTGCTGAACAGTGACAGCAATCAACGCCCGGATGTGGAAGACGGTGGCGAAGAGCTAAAGCTAATCCCGCTCTGGTCGGTGATTCTGTCCCTGGTTGTGTTTGCGGCCATTCAGGTGCTCAGTTTTTGGGGTCACCAGGGTCCGCCGCCGCCCCGGCATGGCAATCCGGTCATGCATGTGATCGGCAGCTACAGTTGGGGCGCCGCGCTGGCCAGCTACGTGCTGCTCATTGGCTACATCAGCCGCGATGTCAAACGCCGCAATATGCGGCCCGCGCTTTGGATGCTGATCGTGCTGGTGATGCCGGGCGGCATTGGCGCTATTGTCTACTTTTTGCTGCGCCAGCCCATGATGAGCCGTTGCCCGTCCTGCCGCACGGAGGTAGCAAGCTCGTTCCACTTCTGCCCACAGTGCCAGTTCCAGATCTCACCCGTTTGCGGTCAGTGCTTCCGAGGAGTTCACATCACAGACGTGTACTGCGTGCAATGCGGGCATGATCTTACCCGGGATGAGATGCCCGCGCGTCTGCGGTCCTATAGCGACTAGGCTTCGAAAACAGAAAGGAAGCCGGTGGTTTACACCGGCTTCCTTTTGGATTGGAACCACTACTGAGGGGTCTGGGTGCCTGGTGCATCCGGCAACCGTGGCCGTGTTCCATTAACTATCGCGCCGTTCGGGCGCACTTTATTGGCACCGTTCAGGGCACTGGTCGCCGCATTGCCTTGCAGAGTAACGATCAAGGCCTTGGCTGACACCTCTGCCGCGTTGCTATAGCTGTGTGGCGTATTCGCGTCAAAGTAGACGGCATCACCAGCTTCCAGGCGGTGCTTGCCCTCCCCATGGATAATGTCCAGTTCGCCTTCCAGGACATACAGGAACTCGCACCCGGGGTGCTGGTGTGCGCGGCGTCCCGTCATATTCGGCAGGAATTCAGCGAAGTATGGGTCCAGTTGACGGTCAGGGACCAAGTAGCCAAGCGACTCGAAATAGTACGAAGGATCGTCCGTTCCGCTCTGCGGCAGGCGTATGCGGTCCTTGCCACGCTGCACGCGGAACAGCGTCTTGGGTTCGGGTTCGAAGAAGTAGCTCAGGTCCTTGGAGAACACGAGCGAGATGCGTGCCAAATTTCGCAGTGTAGGAACGACACGACCCGTTTCAAGCTGCGAAAGAAAGCTGGCAGACAAGCCGGTATGACGACCCAGTTCGACCAGTCCCATCGACTTCTTCAACCGTAGTTGCTTGATGCGTTCGCCCAGACGCTTTTCTGAGATAAAGGATTCCGCAGCTTCAGTCGCAACGCGCGCATCCTGCTCGGCGGGCAACTCAGCTGCAATGGGTGGAGTTGCAAGATCTAGGGGGGTGATCTCAGTTGCCATAAATATATTGCTCCTGACGTTTGCCCGACCCTGCTATCAGCCGAACAGATGTTGAAATGCCGTCGAAAGATGTACGACTGGGTTTCCCCACCGGATTGGATATTTATCGGCAGATTTCACTGTTGGGGAGACGATTGATTCAGGAAGCGGGAATGCTAGGCTTTGTTTGTGACATTGCCCTGGCAGCCGCAGGAAAAGACCCCTCAAACCTCCGGCAGCATTGCCGCTGCTCTGCGGTCGGGTGGGTGGCTCCCTGTCCTTGCCCTCGCGGGCTGCGCCAGCCAGGGTCCACTGCGGCCGCCGTCGCTGCACCTGCCTTCGCCGGTGCGCAGTCTTTCGGCAGACCGGGTGGGAGACGCTGTGGACCTGCGATGGACCGCGCCCACCCGCACGACAGATGGCCTGCCACTGAGCGGAAAGCATTTTCCTCTGCCGCTGCGGGTGGAGATCTGCCGGGAAGAGGTCACCACGCCTGGTTGTCTTTCCGTAGGACATCCCCCGGCCACAAGCGCACAACCCGGCAGCTTCCACGATGCTTTACCGCCCGACCTGGTTTCAGGCCCGCCACACCTGCTGAGATACCGCGTACGTATGCTGAATGCGGATGGAAAGGGTGCTGCCGCCATCACGGTTGAGACGCTGGGTGGCGAAGCCCCGGCAACCCTGCAGAAGGTGGAGGCGGTACCAGTCGAAGACGGTGTGCTGATCCGGTGGCAGCCCGGTCCGGGACCGGCGGACGGC
>CAXTFT010000036.1:14489-22442 GCA_964243585.1 uncultured Terriglobus sp. | reverse complement strand
CCTTCGATCTTGTTTTCTTCGGTGGTACCGGCGACCTGACCTGGCGCAAACTGATGCCCGCCTTATTCCAGGCATTTCGCCACGGCAAGTTGCCGGCGGACGGCCGCATTCTCTTGCGCGTCCAGCGTGGGGACGCCACCCCTGACGGACACGCCCTGCCAGACTCAGAGCGGAAGACGAATGGGAACGCCCTGCTGGCGGTGGAATCAGGCAAGCAGGATCCCGCGGGAACCCTGGACCCGGGAGCAAAGCCGGGCGTAGCGCAGCACTACAGCATTGCACGCGAACGAACCGTGCGCGTGGGCGGCAAAGACCTCACCATGCGTGGGCAGCCCGTTCTGTTATCGGTAGCGGCAGACGCAAAGCTGCCTCCGCCGCTGCCCCCGACGGGGCTGGAAGCCATTGTGAGTACCCTCGGCAAGCCTGAAGTTGACCTGGTCTGGCAACCGGTTAGCGGCGCAACAGGTTACCGGGTGTTTCGGGCGGAAGGCACCGGTACACCGGTGCTGCTAACAATGGAGCCGGTACGCGGCCTTACGTACAGCGATACCGCGGTGCGGCCGGGTGCACGCTATCGCTATCGCGTTTCCTCTGTAGGCCGAGACGGAACCGCAGGCGAACGGAGTGCCGAACTTTTGGAAAAGTTACCGGAACCCTGAGGAAGCAGCGGGCTTTGCACCGCTCTGCTATCGTTCGCAACGGCGTCGCATCTAACTTTGGGCGCGTATCATTACATCCGAAAGACCGCGCGAAGGAGACTTGCAATGGCCACACTTCTGGACAGTTTGAAGCAGTACACAACGGTGGTTGCAGACACGGGCGACATGAAGTCGATGGAAAAGTTCAAGCCGACCGACGCCACGACCAATCCTTCGCTGATCACTGCGGCCGCTGGCATGGGCGACTACTCCGAGATTCTTGACGATGTGCTGAAAGAGGCGAAAAACAAGGCCGGCGCAAACTCTGATGACAAGGCGGTGGCCGCCGAAGCGTTCAAAACCCTGGCCGTCGCATTTGGCCGCAAGATCCTCGACATCGTACCCGGTCGTGTTTCGACCGAGGTAGATGCACGCCTCTCGTATGACAAGGAAAAGACGCTCGCGGAAGCGCACAGCATCATCAAGCAATACGAGGATGCCGGGGTCGACCGCAAGCGCATCCTGATCAAGGTTGCCTCCACCTGGGAAGGCATCAAGGCTGCAGAGGAACTGGAGAAGGAAGGCATCCACTGCAACCTGACGCTGCTGTTCGGCATGCACCAGGCCATTGCCTGCGCCGAAGCCAATGTCACCCTGATTTCTCCGTTTGTGGGGCGCATTCTTGACTGGTACAAGAAGGACACGGGCAAGGACTACACCGGCGCGGAAGATCCCGGCGTGCAGTCGGTAACGACCATTTATAACTACTACAAAAAATTTGGTTACAAGACCCAGGTGATGGGTGCCAGCTTTCGCAATACCAGTGAAATCCACGAGCTCGCCGGCTGCGATCTGCTGACCATTGCACCCAAGCTGCTGGAAGAATTGAATAGCAAAGAGGGCACGCTCGAGCGCAAGCTCGACCCCGCAAAGGCTGCGGGCATGGAGATTGCAAAAATCTCCATGGACAAGGAAACGTTTGAAAAGATGCATGCCGAGGACCGCATGGCGCATGACAAGCTGAAGGAAGGTATCGAGGGCTTCAGCAAGGCTCTGGAAGAACTGGAGCAACTACTCGAAAAGCGCATAAAGGAAGTAGCGGAACCTGCTCACGCATAAGATTGAAACGCACTCCGCAGACCCTGGCTTTCAGCCGGGGTCTGCTGCTTTATGCGGTAATCCAGAACGTTAATTCTCAGGCAGTGGCGGGTTTTCGGACGGTGCAAGTGGAACGGCAGCAGCCGAGACTGCGGCAATCACCGCGGCGGTAGCAGTTGAACCGACACCAAGTTCCGCTTTCCACAGGGCCAATTGGCGAGTTCTTTCATCTAGTCCGTTGTAGCCTCCGTTCAAGGCTTTTGTTACGGCCTTCACGTCATCTTTCAGGGCAGCCGGCAGGCATTTGCATGCAATCAGGTCAGCCACACCGCACTCAAGGGCGTGTTCAGGACTCATGATCAAGGTGGGGTGCGTCAGGATGTCAAAGCCCGCCTTGTACTTGTCGAGTGTCACCTGCAGCAACTTGTACCCGGCGCGCCCGGTGGTCTGCGCAAATCCCGCCCCTCGAAAATCATAGCCATCCGTCGATGGTGGTGGAGCGTTACCCATGCGACCACCGTAGGCGATCATGCCGATCATCTTCTCGTTGTACTCCCACCGTGCCGCCATCTCCGGCGTGAAATGGGTGGGAAAAGTGCGCAGCAATCCTTGCGCGGAATAGTTCAGGCTCTCCACCAGTTCCAGGCCCTGGCCACATTCCGCGCTGAACTGTGCCATTGCATGGGCCACCACAAGCGGCGAAGACAAGCCGTACTTCGCAAAAACGGGCTTTGCCGCTGCGACGATCCCTTCCAGCAAACCGGGGTAGTGCTGGTTCCCGTGCGGCCATCTGCGTTGCATGATTTCCAAAGTGAGCATGCTTCCTCCGAACATTCTTGAACTGGCGAATCTGGAGGAGCATACCGGCTTCCATGGCTCGGCGCTACAAAAATACGCTTGGGATCGGGCGTAGACTGCTTCCATGATTGCGCGCGCGATCCGCCTCCTGCTTGCCGCTGCCGTTGTCCAGCTTGGACCCCTCTTTGCATTTGCGCAGGGGACTGCCGCTCCAGCCGCTCCCTCAACTGCTTCACCGGCACACGTCCAGCCTGGGCCACCGCAAGCCGCTCCGGGGAACGGCTCGCAACCGGTGCGAGCGGCAGACGGCACCTATACCATTCGGAGTACTTCACGCTTAGTGATTCTGGATGTAGTTGTTACGGATAAGAAGGGCAACGTGGTCAACGGCCTCTCCCGCGATGACTTCCACATTACCGAACTAGACCAGCCCGAGACGATCCTGAACTTCGAAGAGGCCGGTTCGCATGCCGTGACCGCCGAAACGCCGGAGATCAACTCCACTGCAGACCTGGACCGCCTCGCGCCGCGCGCGCCGGTCAACATCCTGCTGCTGGACGAGTTCAACACCCGCTTTGAGGATGAGGCATTTGCGCGGTACAGCCTAAAGAAGATGCTGGAGCGGCAGCCCGAACGGCTGTCTACGCCGACCATGCTCATTGCGGTCGATCTGCAGAAATTCACCGTGCTGCAGGACTACACAGAGAGCAAAACCGCGCTGCTTAACGCACTGGACCATCACTTCACCGCCTACCCCTGGCAGGTGCACAACGGCGACTGGATCGCCGAGCGTTACGGCATCGCCTTTGGCACACTGACGCGCGTGGCCGAGGCCGTGGTGGGCCACCAGGGTCACAAGAACATGATTTGGATTGGACGCGGCTTTCCGCCGTTCAACTTCTCAAACGCACCCGTGGACGCGAGCACACGCGTGGAGAGCTACGTGCAGCAATGTGTGAACGAACTGCGCGACGCACGCGTGACGCTGTACACGGTGGACCCGGCCGGGGTTCGGACCAACTCTTCCGGAGTAATAACCTCTTCGGGCATCTATGCTGACGCAGCCGCCTTCAATGATCCGTTTGGCGGTGATTACCAATTCAATAAGCTGGCCAAAGCTACCGGTGGGCGCGCTTTTTACGGTCGCAACGATGTGGATGCGGAGATCGCCACGGGCATTCGTGACGGCGCGAGTTTTTACTCGCTGAGTTACCGGCCTGACAGCGCCAGCGTCGATCCCAAGAAGTTCCGGCGTATTAAGATCACGCTCTCGCAGCCTGGCCTGACGGCTACGACGCGCGAAGGCTACTATGTGCAGCGTGGCCCAGCCCGCGTGGACCCGCAGAACCCGTCGCGGCGCCTGACCTTCGAATTGCAGAGCGCCCTAAGCAGCAACATGGCTTATGACGGTGTGCCGCTGACACTGACGCCAGACCCCACCAACCCGGACAGCTTTACCATTCACGTGGACGGGCGCGGCCTGGTGTGGACACCGGCAACGGACACTGAGCCTCGCCACGCCGATGTAGTGGTGCTGGCCTCCACGTTCGACAAGAAGAACAAGGAGCTGAAGCAGATCTCACGGCTCATCCGCGCACCCGCGACCGTCGATGTGCCGCCTACCGGACCACTAAAGCGCGACCTGAATCTGAAGTTCAACCTCGACCACGATCCCAAGGCGGTTCGTGCACGCTTCGTCGTCCGGGTGAGTGCCACGGGCCGCATCGGCACGGCTGACGCCAGGCTCGATCAGCCTGTTACCGCACAATCATTGCCTACGAAATAGGCCAGTGGATAACACTTTGCAGCCACGCCGCACCTGAACCAGGCAATGACTTCGCACCGAATTGTTCTCGCAAACTTTGGCTCGTTCGGTGACCTGCATCCCTATCTCGGGATTGCACGCGAACTGCAGCGCCGAGGCCAGCAGCCGGTGGTTGCTACGGTGCCGCACTACCGCGAAAAGGTAGAGGCGGCAGGATTCGTCTTCCAACCGGTGCGCTTCGCCGAACTGAAGGAGAAGCCCGATGCCGCCATGATGGAGAAGATCCTGCACCTGCGTACCGGGCCGGAGTTCATTGTGCGCGAACTGCTGATGCCATGGGTGCGAACGGCCTACGAAGACACGCTGAACGCGCTGGAGGGTGCGTCACTGCTGGTGTCCCATCCGCTCACTTATGCGGCGCAGCTGGCGGCTGAGCGGTGCAAGCTGCCGTGGGTGTCCACCCAACTTGCGCCTACCGGCATGCTCAGCGCGCACGATCCGCCGGTGATCTCGTTTTTGCCGGTGCTGACACGCCTGCATCCGCTGGGACCAAGGTTCTGGAGGCCGCTCTTTCAAGCGGCAAAACGCAGTGTGCTGCCCTGGACCCGGGCTGTAAGCGCGTTGCGCCGGGAGCTTGGTCTGCCCGACACGGGGAACCCCATGTTCGAGGGCGGTGCATCGCCTTGGGGCACGCTGGTGCTGTTTTCACCGCTGCTGGGCAAGCCACAGCCGGATTGGCCGAGCAAGTCGAGGCAAACAGGATTTGTCTTTTACGACGGAGAGGATGAGACGCTCAGCCCTGAACTCCAAGCGTTTCTGCAAGCCGGGGAGCCGCCGATCGTCTTTACCCTGGGCACCGCTGCCGTGCACAATCCGGGAGAGTTTTACCACCAAAGCGCTGCTGCCGCACAGCAAGTGGGCCGACGAGCCGTCCTGTTGGTTGGCAGCGAAGCAGAGAATCGCCCGGTCGGTCTGCCGGAGAGCATCGCTGTTGTCGGCTACGCGCCCTTCTCAGAACTGCTGCCGCGTGCCGCTGCCGTGGTGCACCAGGGTGGTGTGGGCACTACGGCGCAGGCCATGCGGTCAGGCAAGCCCATGCTGGTAATGCCTTACGGCGTCGACCAGCCGGACAACGCGGAACGCGTGCGGCGGCTCGGGATTGCACGAGTGGTCAGCCGAAAGGCATATTCGGCAGAGCGCGCCGCGCGGGAACTGGAAGTGCTGCTGCGGGAGTCGCATTATGCGGAACGTGCGCGCAGCGTGGGAGAGCAGATTCAGCAGGAGGATGGCGCAGCCGCGGCGTGCGACGTCCTCGGTAGCCTTCTTACCTAATCGTAGAAGCACTGTCGTCCTGAGCGAAGCGAAGGATCCCACGCCCTTCAACAGGCGGGATAGCTGCAGGCTCTCTGGTGAGAAAACTTGCAGCTGGTATTCATGTGAATGGATTGGGTTCCTTCGTTGCGCTCAGGATGACGAGGCAAGCCGCTTACAGGATGTACCGGCTCAAGTCCTGGTTCTTCACAATAGCCGCCACCTGCTGGCGTACATACTCCGGGTCGATGACGACGACGCGCTCCACGCCGCCCTCGATCTGACGCTCCAGCACGGGCAACGGGTGGACGGTCCCAGGTGCGACGGGTGCTGAGCCCTTGGGCGGTTCAACCGTGCTTGGCTCCACCTGTGCGACCACGCCGTTTTCCGCGGGCTTGGCGTTCTTGATCAGGTCCGGTGCCTGGAAGCTGATCTCGTCCAGAACGCGTTCCATGATGGTATGCAGGCGGCGCGCGCCGATGTTTTCCGTTGTTTCATTGACGGAGAAGGCGAAGCTGGCCATCTCCTCCAGCGCTTCCGGCTGGAACTCCAGCTTCAGGCCCTCGGTTTCCAGCAGCGCAATGGACTGTTTAACCAACGAAGACTTCGGCTCCGTCAGGATGCGGATGAAGTCTTCCACCGTCAGCGATTGCAGTTCGACGCGGATGGGGAAGCGGCCCTGCAGCTCCGGAATCAGATCGCTCGGCTTCGACACGTGGAACGCGCCCGCTGCGATGAACAGGATGTGGTCGGTCGAGACAAAGCCGTACTTCGTGTTGACCGTGGTGCCTTCCACAATGGGCAGGATGTCGCGCTGCACGCCCTCGCGGCTGATGTCGGGGCCATGCCCGCCTTCGCGCCCGGCGATCTTGTCGATCTCGTCGAGAAAAACGATGCCGGTGTCTTCCACGCGCTCGATGGCGACGCGGGTGACCTGGTCCATGTCGATCAGGCGGCCTTCTTCCTCGCTGACCAAGTACTCAAAGGCCTCGGAGACCTTCATCTTCTTCTTGCGCGAGCGATTGCCGAACAGGCCGGGCAGAATGTCTTTCAGGTTGACGTCGGTCTCTTCGCCGCCCTGCACGCCAACGATCTCGAAGTTGGGCTGGTTTCGGTCGCGCGCGTCCACCTCGACGATGCGGTCGTCCAGCTTGCCCTCGCGGAACTGTTGACGCAGCTTTTCGCGTGTCTTGTTTTCGGGCAGGGGATCGTCGGACTTCGGCTCGGTGGAGGCGTCGAAGTCGATGGCAACGGGCAGGCTCATCGTCTGTGCCTGCTCACCGGCAGCGGATTCCTGCGCGGCTTTCATCGTCTCCAGCGGTGCGGGCGGCAGTAGCAGGTCAAGGATGCGCTCCTCGGCGTTGCGCTCGGCCTTGTCCTCGACCTCTTCCAGCTTCTCTTCGCGCACCATTTCGATGGCGGTTTCGACCAGATCGCGGACGATGGACTCCACGTCGCGGCCAACGTAGCCGACCTCGGTGAACTTGCTGGCCTCGACCTTTAGAAAAGGCGAGTTGGTCAGCTTGGCCAGCCGCCGGGCGATCTCGGTTTTACCCACGCCCGTCGCACCGATCATGATGATGTTCTTGGGCATGATCTCGTCGGCAATCTCAGGCGGCAGCTTCTGGCGGCGCTGCCGGTTGCGCAGGGCAATGGCCACGGCGCGCTTGGCCGCGTGCTGGCCGACGACATACTTGTCCAACTCCGCGACGATCTCGCGCGGCGTCATTTCTTCGAGGCCCAAGGCCTGATTTTCTGCTACTCCGGGGAGGTAAATCGCCATTTACAGTTCCTCCACAGTGGTGTTGTGGTTCGTATAAATACAGATTTCCGCCGCGATCTTCATGCTCTTCTCGACAATCGCACGGGCGGAAAGGTCTGTGTTCTCAAGCAGGGCCTGCGCGGCACTTTGCGCGAAGCTGCCGCCGGAACCGATGGTCATGATGGCTCCGCCTTCGACCACATCCGGCTCGATGACGTCACCGTTGCCGCCGAGCAGGTACATGTGCTCCTTGTCAGCGACCAACAGCAGCGCTTCGAGCTGACGCAGGAGCTTGTCGGTGCGCCAGTCCTTGGCCAGTTCCACGGCGGCACGCGGCAGGTTACCGGCATACTGCTCCAGCTTTGTCTCAAAGCGGGCAAATAGCGAAAAGGCGTCGGCAGTGGAGCCTGCGAACCCGGCCAGCACCTTGTCGTTGTACAGGCGGCGCAGCTTCTTTGCGCCACTCTTCATTACGGCACTGCCCAGCGTCACCTGGCCGTCCGCTGCCATGACCACGGCACCGTTACGACGCACGCACAGCACCGTGGTCGAGCGGATGCGGCGGCCCTCCGCCGTATCGT
>CAXTFT010000036.1:0-14479 GCA_964243585.1 uncultured Terriglobus sp. | reverse complement strand
TGTGGAATGTTGCCGGAAGGTGTGCATCGAAGACGAGTAGAGTAGTGGCAGGACAGAGCGACCTGCAGGTAAGGATTGCATTACGCTAAAGTATACGGCTTCTCCAAAGCTACAGAACAGGATTTGCATCGGCCCGTGTCACCCCACGAGCTATCCGCATCAGCACACCGACCAGCAGCAAAGCACCCAAGTACATGTAGCTCTGCAGCACGTTCCAGCCATGGAACGGAGCCAGCCGGTTGAAGCCGAGCAGCGCGTTCAGCGTCAGAAAAGCAGCCAAGCCAAGCATCCAGGGCCGCTTCGCCTGTCCGCTGCCGTACGCAAACCATATCCAGGCCAGGATTCCAGGCACAATGCCGTAGTGGTGCTCCCAGGCCATGGGCGATGCCGCAACAGACATCAGGCCCATTGCTGCAAGATCGCCGGTAGAGCCCCGCAGCTTGCCCCAGGGAAACAGGAGAACACTGCAGATCAGCGCCAGCGCGGTGGCGACGGTGGTCAGGTAGACCCAGCGGATATACGGTGTGTACACCAGCGGCGTGTAGCCCAGGTTTTCGCCATTGCCAATCATTCGGTTCAGTGTGCCGAACATGGACTGGTTGGCAAAATGCGACTGCGCTTTTCGGCTAAGCCCGGCTAACACGTGGAGATAGTCAAGGTTATTGCGCCAGCCAAATACAAGTGTTGATAGCGCAACCAGCAGCACGGCCGTAGTCAGAAATGCAGCGGCAGCATTCCATTTCCGGCGAATAGCCATCCACACCAGCAGCAGAACGTACTGCGGCTTGACAAACGCCAGCAGCGCGCCAACTACGCCGCCTGCGCGCTCTCTGCCGTTGCTCCAGAACAACAGCAGCACAGGAAAGCCGAATGACAGGAACGTTTGCGCGTTCCCCAGCGCGTACCCCTTCAGCAACGGGTAGCAGAAGACCACTGCCGCAGAAACGGCAAGCATGGACAGCCAATCCAGCCGGACACTCCGAGCCGCCAGCAATCGTTTCCCCATGCGTAGCGACACGATGGCCACGCCGACCAGGGCCAGCCAAGAGGTCACCGCCAGCAGTCGCAGCATTGTGGCGTCGCCCATGCCGAACTGCTTCAGCAGCCAGAGTGGCAGAACGCTGGCCAGTGAATAAATCAGCGTGTCATACAGCGGCGCGGAGTAGATGGGCAGGTCAGGATGCGCGCGGAAGTAGTCCACCGACTGCATCATGGGCAGCCATGAGTCAGTCCAGGTGCGGAAGTGCAGAAAGGCCTTTAAATCGCCCTTCAGCGTGCCTGCATTACCCCAGTGCAACAGGCGGAATAGCAGCCACTGGCCGGCATTTGCCAGCAGAAGACTTCCAGAGACGAAGAACAGCAGACGCCTGCCCTGTGCGGCATCGCTCGAGATCTTCGGCGGCGGCTCTGTTCCTGTCAGCGGCTTACACCTCGAATGCGTAAACGCAATCAGCAGAATGGGTTCAGCGATCATTCGCGTCATCGAAATAATCCGGCTTTGTCGATATGCGCTGGAAGTCAGGACCGCGATCGCTCAGTCGAAAACGTGAGCGGCACCGCCCACAGCGCCATGGAAACACGCCAAGCAGCGAAAGGACATACTTTTCCCACGGGCCTTTTCGGCCACAGCGAGTAAGACTTCCGCGACCACAATTTGGACAGATGTGTTCAGCCATGAACAGACGCTAGTCAGTAGCGAACCCTTCCTAGTCTAAGCGCAGCCGCGACGACGCTGCGGCTACGCCGTTCTACCGGTAGCTGGGAGGCGGCGGGTTACGTAGGAACTGGCGCTGATGCCAATACGGGTAGGCGACAGGGCGATCACTGGCCTTGTCCAGCTTTTCGACCTGCCCTGGTGTCAGCACAAAGCTGGAGGCCTCCAGATTACCCTTCAACTGGTCCGCATTGCGCGCACCACTGATGATGCTGGCCACGGTTGGCTTCCGCAAGAGCCAGTTCAGCGCGACCTGCGGAACACTTTTGCCGGTTTCCGCTGCCACGGCGTCCAGCGCATCGACCACGTTAAAGAGGTACTCCTCATCGACCACGGGTCCGCCCGCCTGACCACCGTTGTAACGTGCTCCCTCGGGCAAGGGCTGTCCACGGCGGATCTTGCCGGTCAAACGTCCCCATCCCAGAGGACTCCAGATCAGGCCGCCAACGCCTTCTGCCATACCCAGCGGCATCAGCTCCCACTCATAATCACGGCCCACCAGCGAGTAATACGCCTGGTGCGCCACGTAGCGCGTCCAGCCATACCGCTCACTCAGGTCGAGCGAGCGCTGCAGGTGCCAGCCGCTGAAGTTGGAGCAGGCAATATAGCGAATCTTGCCAGCGCGCACAAAGTGGTCTAGCGTGCTCAGCACCTCTTCCATGGGTGTCTGCGCGTCGAATGCGTGCATGTGGTAGACGTCGATGTAGTCGGTTTTCAGCCGCTTCAGGCTGCCGTGCAGTTGCTGTGTCATGTGGTGACGCGAGGAACCTGCGTCGTTGGGACCGCCACCAAAGTTGAAGGTGCTTTTGGTGGAAAGCAACACGGACTCGCGCGGCAGGTGCGCGATGGCCTCGCCCAGGATCTCTTCCGACCGGCCCTCGGAGTACACATCGGCCGTATCGAAGAAGTTGACGCCTGCGTCCATGCACAAGTCGATAAGCTGCCGGGCCTCGTCCACATCGGTGGAGCCCCACTTCTTGAAAAACTCATTCGAACCGCCGAACGTACCCGTGCCGAAGCAAAGTACCGGGACCTGAAGACCACTCTTACCAAGCTGACGAAATTCCATGAAGTGATGGATGCAGTCAGACCGCTCACCGGCCAAGTCATCCTCGGACACCGCTGCGCGGGGGGGAGCATGAGAGCGGACGGAATCTGAAGTGCAGAAGCACGTTAAAGTTTGCGCTGATAACGAGTATCAGTCGGTATGGCTTTCCCCTGCACAACCTGCAGCCACAAATGGCCGCCGTAGGCGCGGCGTACCACTTCTAGACTTCTGGCGATCAGGAGCCGCTGGGACGTTCGATCTCAGTCGAGGGCGATACCGGCGTCCCGAAGTCCGGTGTGCCATCCGGCTTCCACGTAAAGGGCTGCATGCGAGGGGAACGCTTTTGCCCGCAGCCCTCGTGCGGCGCGCCGTTGGCGTGGTAAACGATCCAGTCCTGCTTGCCGTCAAGTGAGCGGAAGAAGCCGTTGTGGCCCGGCCCAAACACACCTGCCTTCGCGTCCTGCCGAAAGACCGGTTGGTCCAGCTTCGTCCAGGAGTCGGCGCGCAGCAGGTCGCTCCCGGGCTTGGCTTCCAGCATGCCGAGTCCGTAGTAGTCCGTCCAGCACGCCGAAGCGGAGTACACCACGAAGGTGCGGCCACTGTGCTGCAGAAACTCAGGTCCTTCGTTCACGTTGACGTGCGGCATGGCGGGCCGGTCCGGCAGGTCGCCCACCTGCTCCCACGGGTACTTCGGCGAACTGAGCAGCGTACGCGGCGAGTCGATCGTCCACGGGTTCTTAAGGTGCGCGATGTAGATGCGCTGCTCGCCATCGGTATCGCCCTCCCACCCGCTCCACAGCATGTATTTCTGCCCGTGGTCTTCCATTGCGGTAGCGTCAATGGCCCACTTGTCGGTCTTGTCCGTTACCTTGCCCTTGAAGGTCCACGCACCCTCCAACGGGTTGGCAGAGGCGTTCTCGACCACGTAGATGCGATGGGTCTCATTTGTTCCACCGTCTGCGGCGAAGTAGATGTACCACTTCCCGTCGAAGCGGTGCAGTTCCGGTGCCCAGATCTGCTTTGAGTACAGCCCTGTAGCGGGCGGCGTCCACACAACCTTTGTCTCCGCGGTGGCAAGCTCGGCCAGGTCCCGCGTCCGGCGGATCGTCAGGTTCTTGCCAGTGGTCGCCATGAAGTAGTAAAAGCCGGTATCGGTAATAACCCACGGGTCAGGGCCGGAGGGCAGCAGCGGATTGTGAAAGGTCTTTGCGGGTATTTGTGCCACTGCAGGAAACAGGAAAGCTGAGCAAAGAGCGACCGCAAGCAGGCAACGCAGAACCATGGCAGAACGATACGCTCACACTTGTGTATCGCGCGCGGCTTCGGCGGGCTTGTCCGGCTGTGACTGGTAAATTTCCTCAACGCGTTCCAGCGTGTCGATTTCATTCAGCGGCTTGTCGCGGCGAATCTGGAGGATGCGCGGGAAACGCAGGGCGAAGCCGCTGGCATGGCGGTCGCTACGCATGATGTTGTTGAACGCCACCTCGAGGATCACCAGCGGCTCCACGGTGCGGAAGTGGCCGAACTCTTCCAGGGTATGGGTCTTGCACCACTCGGTCAGTTCGGTGATCTCAATGTCAGTCACGCCGCTGTAGGCCTTGCCCACGTTCAAGAGGTCGCCGCCCGGTCCGCGCACGGCAAAGGTGTAGTCCGACAGGAACTGCGATTTGCGGCCCTGCCCATATTCCGCTCCGGTGATGACGACGTCCAGCGTGTCCAGGTGACGCTTGAGCTTGATCCAGCTAAGGCCGCGTCGGCCCGGCTGGTAGAGCGATTCGGACGCCTTGATCATCACGCCCTCGTTGCCGCGATCGCGCGCGGCCACAAAGGCTATGTCAAGTTCCTCGGCAGAATGCGCCTCCACAACCGGCGACAGCCGCAGGCGCTGCTCACCCTTTGGTGTCTTGTCGTCTTCCTCGACAAACAGACCGCCCGCAGGCACCGGTGGCGACAACTCCAGCGGCGAGCAGGTGACGCGCTGCAGTTTTGTTGCCAGCGTCTCGAGCCGCTCGCGACGTTCGCGTAGCGGCAAATTCAGCAGCAGCGCGCCGTCCGCAAATAGCAGGTCGAAGCACATAAAGACGACAGGTACACTCGTACGCACCTCGTTGCTCACCCGCTTCCGGCCCAACCGGGGTGAGAGTACGGCAAATGCCATGGCGCGGTCCGCGTTGACGTCCCAGGCCAGCACTTCACCATCCAGGATGATGCCGGGGCCCGCGTCGGTCACACGTGCGAATGCCTCCACCAGTTCCGGGTAGCTCGCGGTTACGTCCTCCCGGTTGCGCGAGTACAGGGCCACGCGGCCCGGCTGCGAGGCGTCACCGCAGTGCAGCTGGATGCGCATGCCATCGTACTTGTCTTCCACCTGCGCGCTCATCCGCAGTGCTTCGACGGGTGCATCTTCGACGGCAGGATTGGCCGCAGCAGCCTCGTCACCGATGACCTCAGCGACGGTAGGGGCTTCCGTGTCCACCATCGTCTCGACCGAGATGTTGGCTTCCTTCGCCGTATCCGGCTTCGCCGCGAAGCGAGCCACGGCTTCCACCGTCGTTTCCACCGGCGAAGCGAGCATGAAGCCCAGCGGATGAAACAGCCGCATGCGGGCTGTCTCCAGCGTTGCGGCAAAAGCCATCTCGGTTGCGTGCGCCAAGTTTGCCTCAAGCATCACGGCATTGCGCAGCGCGGGCAGCGGCTGTTCGCTGGCGACGGCGATGGCCTCTTCCACCAGCGCCTGCTTTACACCGATGCGCATGTCGCCGTTGATCAGCTTGATGAGGTATTTTGCCTCAACCGGCGTACAGCGCCGTAGCAAACCGGCCAGCAGCGCCTGCCGCGCGGCGGTGTTCTTTGCAACAGGAATATGCGCAAAGGTGACTTCAACATCGCGCAGCGTCAAGGAAGGTTCGGGCGTATGGCCCTGCTCCGCGAACAGGTCGCCCGCTGCCGCTCCCAGGTCGCCGTGCCTGCGCCATGCGGCCTGGAACTGCGTCTCCGTAGGCGAGACAATCTCGCGCACGGTCTTGGTCAGCATGGCTCCGCCGATGTTCAGCTTGCGCGTATCGGCCTCGCTGAATGCTTCGCCGGAAAGGTACATGGCAAACAGACCCGCGTCATGTGTATCGCCCGCGTCCTTGGCCGCGGTAATACCAGCTGCGATGGCCGCGCGTTTCTTGAGACGGCTGCCCGTTGCCGCCAGTTCATCGGCCAGCTGTGCGAGATGGAGGAAGAGACTCATTGCCTCCCGTCAGATGCACGGGCGTCTCGGTGTGTCACGCCGAAGCTGTAGTCACGTTGTACATTGGACGGCATGTCCCGATTCCTGCTCGCGGTTGCCCTCGTCACGTTCTGCACGCCTGCCGCGTTTGCTGCGGAGTGCAGCGCGCTCAAATCGCTGCGCCTGCCGGATACGACCATCATCGCTGCCGAGCGCACCGGGCCGGGTGTGGTGCCCAGTCCTGCGCTGGAGGGGAGCGTCTCGCCGCAGCAGATGCCTGCTTTCTGCCGTGTGACAGGCGTGCTGCGACCTACGGCAGATTCGGTGATCCGCTTCGAGGTGTGGCTGCCCGAAGCAGCGGCGTGGAACGGGCGCATTGTGAATAGCGGCAACGGCGGCTTTGCGGGTTCCATTGATTACCGGCAGATGAGCAATAACCTGCAGCGCGGCTACGCCACCGCAGGAACTGACGCCGGGCACCAGGCGGAGGCGGAGGACGCCAGTTGGGCCTACCACCATCCCGAAAAGATCGCCGACTTTGGCTACCGCGCGGTCCACCTTACCGCCTTGCGATCGAAGGACGTGGTGAAGGCGTTCTACGGCAAGCCGCAGACCACCGCGTACTTTGACGCCTGCTCTGACGGTGGGCGTGAGGCGCTGATGGAGGCGCAGCGCTTTCCGGAGGACTACGACGGCATCCTGGCCGGTGCGCCCGCCAACAACTGGGTGCACATGCTGTCGGCTGGCATCTCGCTGGCGCAGGTCACCACGCGCAACCCGGCGGCGTACATCTCCAGCATGAAGCTGCCTGCCATCAACCGGGCGTCGCTGGCCGCGTGCGACGCGCAGGATGGATTGAAAGACGGCGTTGTCAGCGATCCAGCGCACTGCAACTTCGATCCTGCAGTGCTGCTGTGCAAGGGAGCAGACGATGTCTCCTGCCTGACCTCGCCGCAGGTTGGATCACTGCGCGCTTTCTATGGTGGCGGCCACGACGTCGCAGGCAAGGAGATCTTTCCGGGACTGCTGCCGGGCGATGAAAACCCCATCTGGCACGACTGGATCCTGGGCAATGCGCCCAACGGCTCCAACTATGTCACCGGCTTCTTCCGCTACATGGTTTACAGCGATCCCACCTGGCAGGCGCTGACCGCCAATCCTGCTGAGGCGTTGAAGCTCGCGACCGAGCGTGTCGGCAAGGACATCGACGCAACCGACCCGGACCTGACCCGCTTTGCCGCGCGCGGTGGCAAACTGATGATCTATCACGGCTGGAATGACCCCGCCATCTCGCCCTGGAATACGGTTAACTACGCAAAGCAGGTCACCACGACCATGGGTGCCGACCGCGCCGCGTCCATGCTGCGCGTGTACCTGGTGCCGGGCATGGAGCACTGCATCAACGGCCCAGGGCCCAACCTGCTTGGCCAACTCAGTGCGCCGGCAGCAGCAGGACCGGGCACCGGCGCGCTCGACCTCTTGCAGATGTGGGTGGAAAAGGGGCAGGCTCCCGGCATCGTGCTCGCCGCAAAGATCACCGGCACGCGCGAAGCGCCCATCCGCACCGTGCGTCCCCTCTGCCCCTGGCCGCAGGAAGCGAAGTACGACGGCAAAGGCGACCCGAAGGTGCCGGGCAGCTTTACATGCGTAGCTCCGTAGGGAACTCGCAGTGTGGCTGATGCGTACCTCGAAGCAGCCTGCGGGCTCCGGAGGCAAACGTTGTTGAAATTGCTGTTGTGGTGCCTGTTGTTCGTGCTGTGCTGGCCGTTGGCGCTGGTTGCGCTGCTGCTATACCCGATGGTCTGGCTGCTGCTGTTGCCCTTTAGCATCGTCGGGATTGCGGTGGGTGGCGTGCTTGAGCTTGTTGGGGCCGTGGTCACGCTGCCGGCCAGGCTGATCCGCGCTGTCTGATCACCCTGCGTGGCGTGGCGTTCCCGTCGTAAGATGGCCCACATGAAACCTGCACGTTCCATGCGCGGTCTCTTTCCCCGTGCTGCAGTTGCTGCCCTTGCTCTTTTCGTCAGTAGCCACACAATCGCGCAGAAGACTCCTGCAACGGCGAACAGTCCGGTGATGCAGCAGCTGCCTCGTTTCTCCGCCGGGAGCGTACCGGCGATGGCTCCGGAGGAGATGCCGGCACCGCCGCTGAAAGCCGCGTCACCAGCGCCTGCCGGGCTGCCGGGCAACGGTATGGCACAGCACCCCATGCTGGTTTTTGGCGAGAACTACAACAAGCTGCTAGTCGTAAACGGCGGCAAGGTCGTGTGGACCTACTCGACCGGCCCAGGTCTGGAGCATGACGATGCATGGCTCCTGTCGAACGGCAATGTTTTGTTCACGCGCATGCAGTACATCGCGGAAGTTACGCCAGAGAAAAAGGTGGTGTGGCGCTTTGACGCTCCCGAAGGAACGGAGATCCACGCCTGCCAGCCCATTGGATTGGACAAGGTCTTCTTCGTCCTGAACGGCCTGCCGCCAAAGTTGATGGTGGTTGATATCAAGTCGAAGAAGACACTGGTCGATCACGCCCTGCCGGCCCCGAGCACAACCGATAAGAGGACTGTGCACGGTCAGTTTAGGCATGTTCGCTACACCGCCGATGGGCACTACCTCGTGCCCTTCTTTTCCATGGGACGCGTGGTCGAGTACGACAAGGACTTCAACGAAGTGTGGAGCTACGACGTGCCGACGCCATGGGCGGCTGTGCGGCTGCAGAACGGCAACACACTCATTACGGACGAGCGTGACGTTCGCACCTTCGAGATCACGCCCGAGAAGAAAATCGTTTGGGATCTGACGAAAAACGATCTGCCGGAGCAGTACTGGTACGGCAACACGCAAACCGCCACACGCCTGGCGAACGGCAACACAATTATCTGCTCGCGTGGCGGCGATCACATGGGTCCGCAGATGGTGGAAGTCACACCCGACAAGAAAGTTGTGTGGGTGCTGCAGGACTGGCAGCACTTTGGTCCGGTGACTGCCGTGCAGGTGCTGGATGAACCGGGCCTGCCAGAACACCCGGGCGACTCGCAACGCTGAGGAGCGATCCTCACAAATCGCAGCCCTGCATCGCCAGTCGCGCGTTATCATCAGATCACTATGTGCATCGCCTCCGAACCGGTGAGTTCTTCCCGCGCGGCTGCGGCATGCCTTGGCTTTGCCTAGCTGCGCCTTCGCGCACGGCGTCCCTTGTACATTCTGATGATTCGCACACTGCGCACGCGCAGAGGAGCAGCCCATGTTTGACCGCCTCGAACAGCTTGAAGACCGCTACAAAGAACTTGAGACGGACTTGTCTGATCCGTCGCTGGTGAATGATCAGCAGCGTTTTCAGAAAACCGCAAAGCAGCACCGCGACATGGAGCCCGTCATTGAGCGTTTCCGCGAATACAAGCGCGTGCGCGACGGCATCGCCGAGGCGAAAGCCATGCTCCTCGAGGACGACGAAGAGATGCGCGCCATGGCGCAGGAAGAGTTGACCGGCCTGGAGTCGCGCATCGCTGAAATCGAAGAGCAGCTCAAAATCATGCTGCTGCCCAAAGACCCGAACGACGAGAAAAATGTGGTGCTGGAAATCCGTGCGGCCACCGGCGGCGACGAAGCCTCGCTGTTCGCGGCGGAGGTCTTCCGCATGTACCTGCGCTATGCCGAACAGCACCGCTGGAAGGTTGAAATCCTCTCCGAAACGGAGTCTACCGTGGGCGGCATGAAGGATGTAACCGCGCTGATCGAGGGTGACCGCGTCTTCTCGCTACTAAAGTATGAGAGCGGCGTCCATCGCGTGCAGCGCGTTCCTGCAACCGAGACGCAGGGCCGTGTACACACCAGCGCCATCACCGTGGCCGTACTGCCGGAGGCCGAGGAAGTGGACGTCAAGGTGGAGCAGAAAGACCTCCGCATCGACACTTTTTGTTCGTCCGGGCCGGGCGGGCAATCGGTCAATACGACCTACTCTGCAATTCGTATCACGCACCTGCCGACCAACACCGTGGTCAGCTGCCAGGACGAAAAGTCGCAGATCAAGAACCGCGAAAAGGCGATGCGAGTCTTGCGTTCGCGCCTGTATGAAGTCGAAATGGAAAAGCAGCACCAGCTACAGGCTAGCCAGCGCAAATCTCAGGTGGGCACGGGCGACCGCTCCGAGAAGATTCGCACCTACAATTTCCCGCAAAACCGCCTGACCGACCACCGCATCGGCCTGACGCTGCACCAGTTGGAGTACGTGATGGAAGGCAAGCTGCAGCCCATCGTCGACGCGCTGATTGCACATGACACCAGCGAGCGGTTGAAGGCAGAGGCTGTCGCAGCCTGATGCCTGCCGCCGGGTCGCACGAGCCTTTGAAGATCGCGGGCTGTACCGTGGCTGAGGCATTGCGCTTCGGCACGGCACGGCTCTACATGCGCGACGACCTGCGCGAGAATGCCGCACGTGATGCCCAGCAGATACTTGAAATCGCTACGGGGCTTACGCGGGTGCAGATTATTGCCAATCCCGATCGACCACTGCGTGAAGAACAGGCGGGCAGCTTTCAGGGTATGATCGCGCAGCGCCGCGGGGCCGTTCCCATTCAGCACCTGCGTGGCACGCAGGAATTCTTCGGGCGCGAGTTCCGCGTCACGCCCGACGTTCTAATACCTCGGCCAGAAACAGAACACCTCGTGGAAGAGGTACTCCGGCTTTATCCGGATCGGACCGCACCTCTGCGCATTGCGGATGTCGGCACGGGCAGCGGTATCCTCGCCATCACGCTTGCATTGGAATACGCGCAGAGCAGCATCCTTGCGCTGGATATTTCACCGGCTGCGCTGGACGTGGCTCTTACCAATGCGTCGGCACTCGGTGCGGATAACGTAAGCCTTAGGGAGAGCGATCTGCTGGCATCCGCGCAGGGTGAGATGCCTTTTGACCTGATCGTCTCTAACCCACCATACATTCCACTCAGCGATGCAGGAGAGCTTCATGCGCAGGTGCGCGACCACGAACCGCATCTTGCGCTGTTTGGCGGTGAAGACGGCTTGGACATCATTCGGCTGCTGCTACCCCAGGCACTTCAACGGCTAAAGCCCGGCGGTTGGCTGCTGCTGGAGACTGCCAGTCGGACCGAAACTCTGGACGATCTCTTGCAAGGATCGCATCATTTTCACTACGTCAAAGACCTGCAGGGTATTGAGAGAGTTGCGGTCGTACAGGCGTCGTAAAATGGCAGGTGGTCAGGGAGGGTACGTTTGTTTCTGCGGCCTTGTTTTCTTGTAGTTGATCGTGAATTCGCGGGCAGCATCTCCACGCGAAAGCTTGTTTTAGAAACAGAAAAATTCAACGTAATCACCGCCTATTCGTATGAAGAAGCTTTAGCTACGCTGGAAGTGTTTCCTCGGCTTCATTGCGTGGTGGTAACAGCAGACCGAGGCCGCGAGGCGGAAGCCTTTCTGCTTGCGGTACGCACGCGCTATCCGGAGATCAAACGTATCTTAACGGGCGAATTACCAGATGGGGACGTCGCCGATATTCACGTTGAGAGCTTTGCACCGGACAAATTGCTACAAGCTGCACGCAGTCTGTTCCCCGGACCCGCCGAGGAACTGCAGCGCAAGGAGCTGGACCTGTCGAAGGAAATTGATCAGCTCTAAGCTTTGCACGCAAGCCGCAGGGTCATTTCCTGGACTCGTGGTAATCCTGCTCTGTGTTGATGTTCCAGAGTGACTGCTTATCCATGTTGCCCGCCAGAATATTGTCGACCGCGGTCATTGCGGTCAGCATGCTGTGGTCCTGGTTGTTGTATTTGTGCATACCATTGCGGCCCACCAGGAAGAGGTTTTCAAAGCTGTCGGTGAAGGCGCGCAAGTCGTTGAAGCGGTCGTACGTGCCGAAGTATGCGGGATA
Source organism: uncultured Terriglobus sp. (assembly GCA_964243585.1). Classification (GTDB taxonomy): domain Bacteria; phylum Acidobacteriota; class Terriglobia; order Terriglobales; family Acidobacteriaceae; genus Terriglobus. The sequence continues at coordinate 2,616 of CAXTFT010000036.1, read as the reverse complement.
AGTCTTGGGCACACGCTCTACATGCGCGTCTGACACCGCGCTGGCGTCCAGAATGCCAATTTTCTCCACTTCACCGATGGCAAACCGCTTCAGTTCGTCATCGGGCATCGCCCAAAGCGGATCGGTATCGTAGCAGAAGTATTCCAGCCCAATCCACACCTTGGACGGGTCCTGCAGCAGGTGCGGGCTCCAGTTGTTGAAGATCTGCAGGCGTCCCAACAGTACGTCCGGCTCCTGGATATAGATCCACGTGTCCTTCAGCAAGCCACCATTCACTTCCTTAACCTTTAGCCGGTCCGCAAGAATCCCGACGGTGATGAAGTCGCGGTACTGCAGGCCCGCTGCTATTTCTCGCACGTGGTCGGGCACAGGCACGTCTATGCTTTCGATCAGTTCACGCATCGGCATGGTCGAAAAAAAGTAATCGCCCGCATGACGTGTGCGGTCGCCCGCTGCGTTGACGCTCTCGATCCACGCAATGCGATTGCCTTCGCAGTGCACGCGATCTACCCTGGCTTGCATGTGGATCGCGCCACCCTGCGCACGGATGAGCGAAGCGGCATGTTCCCACAACTGACCGGGACCATACTTTGGATAAAGAAAGCGCTCGATCAGTGAGGTATCGGTGCCCTTTTGCGCAACGTCTTCACTGGTGCTGCGTGTGCGAAAGGTCTTCCGCACAAAGTGCTTTACGGCAGTGGTCAGGGACAGGCCCTTGATGCGCTGCGCACCCCACTCTGCGCTGATAGTCTCGCACGGCGTGCCCCAGACCTTCTCCGTGTAGCTCTTGAAAAAGGTCAGGTAGAGCTGCCGTCCAAAGCGGTTGATCAGGAAGTCCTGCAGGCTGCGTTCCGGCTTGATCTTGCTCAGGCGTGAGGCGAGATAGCTTAGCCCGATGCGAGCGATGCGCACCGGTCCAAGATTGACCAGCGTTGCTCCATTCAATGCAATGGGGTAATCGAAAAAACGGCGCAGAAAGTAAATACGGCTTTTGCGCGGACGGATCAGCATGACCAGATCTGGAGTGTCCGGGGTGCGTGTGACGAGGTTGGCCGTGTGGCCGTGGGCCGAGGGATGCGGCTCGTCTGCAGGGCCGGTCTCGTCGGTCTCTGTTTCAATGGCTGGTTGCAGCGGTCCCATGCCACGCAGCGGTGGCTCCTGCGCTGCTGCAACCGGCACGTCGACGCTGCGTGTCCTGCCGTGATAGCTGATGTTGATCGACTCACTGGTACCCGCGTTTTCCGGCGGCATCAGGTCGAGCCACCACTGCATGACGCGGTCGCTCTTGGAAAAGAAGCGATGCCCGCCAATGTCCATGCGGTAGCCCTTGTACTTGACCGTGCGCGAAATACCGCCGATGTCGGCGCTCGCCTCCAGCAGCACTGGCTGGATGTCGGAGCGGCGAAGGAACTCCAGCCCTGCGGTCAGGCCGGCGGGTCCAGCTCCAATAATGATGGCTATCTTTTTTTCAGACATCGGGAAAATGCAGCAGGCGATACTTCGGTCGGCTTGCCAAGTGTACTAGGCCAGTCTGGCCCGCCAATTAGCATGAAGGTATGTCCACTTACCTTGTCACCGGCGCTTCCGGCTTCTTCGGCGGCATTCTAAAGCGTCGTCTGCTGCGCGAAGGCCATGTTGTGGTCAACATCGACCTAGAGCGCGACGAGCATGCAGGTGCACCCGGCCTGACCAGCATCCAGGGTGACCTGCGTGACCGTGCGCTGGTGGAAAGCACCTTTGCACAGCACCCTTTTGACGCAGTCTTCCACTGCGCCGCGCAGCTTGCTCACGGCACCAAGATTGATGAGCACCTGCTGTGGACCAGCAACGTGGACGCGACCGTGCTGCTGGCGCAAACCGCGCGGGCACATGGTGTGAAGCCGTTCGTCTTTATCTCGACCAATTGCCTGTGGGCGTCTGACCTCGGGCACCCCGTGCAGGAGTCGGACGTACCAGCGCCCATCGAAATTTACGGCCGCAGCAAGCTGGAAGGTGAGCGGCAGCTGCAGGCCTTTGCCGGTGATCTCGACGTGGTCACGCTGCGTGTGCCCACCATCATGGATGAGGGACGCCTGGGCCTGCTCGCCATTCTGTATGAGTTCATCGACGACGGCAAAACGGTCTGGGTCGTCGGAGACGGTGGGAACCGATACCAGTTCATCTATGCGGACGACCTTGCGACAGCCTGCATGCTGGCTGCTGACTACGGCAGTAGCGGCCTCTTCCATCTTGGCTCGGACGAGGTGAAGAGCATGCGCGCAGTGTATGAAAGCGTCATTGCACAGAGCGGCAGCCGCAGCCGTGTGCGCTCGCTGCCGAAGGGTCCCACCATTGCTGCCATGACGGCCGCGCACAAGCTGCGCATCTCGCCGCTGGGGCCGTACCACTACAAGATGATTGCGGAGAACTTCGTCTTCGACACGGCGCGTGCCAAGCGCGAACTGCACTGGCAGCCCACGTTAAGCAACGAACAGATGCTGCTGCGCGCCTACGGCCACTACCGCGAACACCGCGCAGAGATCCACGGTCGCACGGAGGTATCGGCCCATCGCAAGCCCGCAGGCATGGGCGTCATCCGGCTGCTGAAGTGGTTTTCCTGAAGTCGGGTCAGGACTT
>CAXTFT010000035.1:11326-27719 GCA_964243585.1 uncultured Terriglobus sp. | reverse complement strand
AGTGACAGCGACCGTGGTAGCCGGTCAAACAGCGGAGCGCCCAACTGCTCCTCCAGCCCCTGCACCTGCGCCGTTACGCTGGACTGCGCATAGTGCAGCACCTGCGCCGCGCGTGTGAAGTACACAAACGCCCAGCCGGGGTTGTACATGCCGCGCCGTGGCAGCGAACCCGGCGGCGTGGTCTTCTGCTCGATGGCCTTTGCCGAGTATGGCCCGCGCATAAAGTCGAGCCAGTCACCCTGGTACTTTGCGTTGTAGGCAAACCACAGCAGCGGCCCGGCAATCGCAAGCACCGTCATCGTGACAAAAGCGGACCTGGTTGCCTGCTTCATCGCATCCGCGGAACGCCACCATGCCAGCGCAAACACCAGCCAGACCACTGCGCCAACGATCCATCCGTCGTAGCGTGTAAAAACCATTGCCAACGTCAGCAGCCCGCTAACGATCATGCGCTTTTGTGCCATCGCGGCCTTGCCTACGGCAAGTGCTTCCACGCCTTCCATGGCGACCACCGTGGACCACAGCAGCAGCGCAAGGAACAGCGGCTCCGTCATGGCAGTGGTCGACAGGTACAGCAGGTTTGGATTCAGCGCGAAAAAGGCCGTGGCGGCAAAGGCCCATGCTGCAGGTACGAGCTTGCGTGCCAGCACGTAACAGCCGACAACCCCGAAAACGTACGCGGCCAGCGATGGCCACGCGCCTGCAATGCCGTTTTGCCACCAGTCCAGCCGCTGGACAAACGGCAGCATCAGCAGGTGCGGCAGCGGCAGCCAGACGCCTCCCAGTTGCGCCAGCCCGGGGTAGCGTGCATCCAGAATGCGTCGCGCGATGCCAAGGTGCGCGACCGCATCGCCGTACAACAGCATCCACCCGCGCGACGCAGACACCAGCAGCGCAAGGAATGCAAGGATCAGGGACGCCATTGCAATCGGCATGATCTCAGGTCGGGTCGCCGGGTAGATCCCGTTTGGATCGCGCGGCTCTCGCGTGGTAGCAGAACGCACCACGATGCGTGGCGAACGCAACGGCTGGCCGGGAAGAGACTTACGCGGCATCGACGTCCAGGTGCGAGATCTCGCGGAACACTTGGAAGCGCTGCTCGATTTCTTCGCGCGTGGTTTCCTGCAGGCGTTCGGTGCCGAAGCGCTCCACGGCGAATGAACCCATCACACCGCCATAGAACAAAGCTGTGCGAAAGACTTTCGGCGTCAGTTCTGGCTGCGATGCGATGTAGCCGTAGAAGCCGCCTGCGAACGAGTCGCCCGCACCGGTCGGATCGACCACCGTTTCGATGGGCAGCGCAGGCGCGCGGAACGGTGTCAGGCTTGCGGCTTTCTCCGTGAAAGAACGGTCGCTGAAGAAGGCAGTTGCACCGTATTCGCCATGCTTGACCACGAGCGACTTCGGCCCCATGCTCATTACCTTCTTCGCGGCGGTGACCAAGTTATGTTCGCCGGTCAGCAGGCGCGCCTCGCCGTCATTGATGATCAGGATGTCTTCCTCGCGCAACACCTTCTCCAGGTTCGCGCGATGGTCGGCGATCCAGTAGTTCATCGTGTCTCCCGCGACCATCTTTACGTCAGGCAAAGCCTGCCGCACACGCAGTTGCAGCACCGGGTCGATGTTGGCGAGAAACAGGTAATCGGAATCCTTGTAAGCCTCCGGAATCTTTGGGTCGAAGCTGCCGAAGACGTTCAGGTCTGTGCCCAGCGTCTTCGCATCGGCCATAGTGCCTTCGTAACTGCCGGTCCAGTGGAACGACAGGCCGTCTGCGTGCTCGACGCCGGCGGTGTCCACACCTTTAGCGGTCATGACCGCTTCGTGTTCTGGCAGAAAATCTCTGCCGACAACACCTACAGCGCGCACATCCGTGAAGAACGAGGCCGCAAGCGAGAAATGCGTGGCCGCACCACCCAGAATTTTGCTGCGTTCACCAGAAGGAGTGGTGAGAGTGTCAAACGCAACGGAACCAACTACGAGTATGGACAAAGGAACCTCTTATTTCGACTAATTAAATTAGTCGTTTACATAGCTTCAGTAAAAGTAAGAGCACGGTGTAGAGGATCGCACCATTCAGCAAGAACCCTACTAAAAGTGCAAGGGTTGCACGTCCATCGGGAGCGTTGCCGTCAACACCCGATGTATAACCAGCTATCGCCAACGCCACTGTGACACCGGGTCCGATAAGCACGGTCATCAGAACTTGAATCCAATTTGGAAGTGCCGCCTTTGAAGTCCATCGTGGGATTGTGCATAAAAATACTTCGAAACAAAACACGAGAGCCGCTAGTCGCCATCGTCCTTTGTCGCGAAGTCTCAAGCTAATTCTTCTCGTACTTATCCAAAAAGATCGCCAGCTTCTCACGCGTTGCAGCCGGGATCATCTTCTTATCCGTCATTACCGCAAACTGCAATGCGCTCGCAACCGGCGTGCCGCTGTTGTCCTTCGGCAAGGCGCGCACGGCACCCTTCAGCACTTCCTGCGCGTTGGCCGTGTTCTCGTGGATGACCTTGATGACCTGCTCCACCGTCACGTCGTCGTGGCCTTCGTACCAGCAGTCGTAGTCGGTAACCATGGCCAGCGTGGCGTAGCTGATCTCGGCTTCGCGGGCCAGCTTGGCTTCCTGCAGGTTGGTCATGCCGATGACGTCCGCGCCCCAACTGCGATACAGGTTCGACTCGGCGCGGGTGGAGAACTGCGGGCCTTCCATGTTGATGTACGTGCCGCCCAGCTTGCCCACCACGCCTGCGTCCTTGCAGCCCTGCTCGAACGCTTTCGCAGCCACCGCACAGATGGGATCGCCGAAGGCCACGTGGCCGACAATGCCGTCGCCGAAGAAGGTGGCGTTGCGCGCAAAGGTGCGGTCGATGAACTGGTCGGGGATGACAAAGTCGGTAGGCTTGTGTTCGGCCTTGAGCGAGCCCACGGCGGAGATGGACAGGATAAAGCTGACGCCCAGCTTCTTCATCGCATAGATGTTGGCACGAAAGTTCAGCTCGCTGGGAAGGATGCGGTGACCGCGGCCGTGGCGTGCAAGGAACGCGACCTTGCGGCCTTCCAGCATGCCCAGGACGATGGTTTCGGACGGGTCACCGAAGGGAGTTTCTACCTTAATCTCTTCCGTGTCGGTAAGCCCCGGCATGTTGTACAAACCGCTGCCGCCAATGATGCCTATCTCTGCCTGCGCCAAACCTGATCTCCTGCTGTGCGTGAGCACTATAAACAAGGCTGAGTATAACGACTTAGCCCGACAACTCTGCTATGGGATGACTAATCGGAAGATGTACGTACTTAGTGCGCCAAGTGCGAAGCCAACTTTACCGCCGCTACTGGAATGCCGATGCCGGGCAACAGCCGCGACAGACCAAGAGTCAACTCACCCGCAGAAGCGTTGACACCGGCGGTCTGCAAGCGTCCATGACCCTGCGCATCGCGAAACATTGTGTCCATCTTCTTTGCAGTTGCGCGGTCGTAGCCCTCCGAAAGGAAGACGCTATTGTCTTCCAGTGACAGCCAGACGTCGCCTTCTTCCGTGCTGAACAGCAGGTGATCCGCGTCGCCATCCTGAAACTCAACCTGCTTGATGCTGTCGTACTTGCGAGCCAGCGCGCCCGCATACACGTTCATAAAGCTGCGTGCGGAGTCGCGGTTCTTCCATTGCGAGAAGTACAGAACACCAATGGAACCCTTTGCAGCCTTTTGCGCGGTGGTGGCGTTACGGATTTGCGCTGCGTAGTAGATGCCGCCGTCCCAGGCGACTGCAAGCGGCCCGGCCATAGCGCGGCCGCCGAACAGTTCCGTGATAATGCGGACGTCCAGCTCACCCATCACGCCCACGTCATACGGCTCCCAATCCTTGTCCAGCAGGCCGTGAATGTCGGGCATCGTCAGCACGGAAATTGGAGCGTGGGAGAGGTAATCCTCCGGGTGCAGGATCTCATGGGACGACGTGGGGGGCCGCTGCAGAGCACCGGTAAACGCAGCATCCACTCCACTCTTCGTCAGCACCGCCTGCTCAAAAGTCAGGCCTGCGCTGTAGGGAAACAGCAGCGATTGCTGCAACAATAGCGGCGCACGCGCCAGGACGGGAGACCCTGAGGTGTCCATGGCCAGGTCTCGCAGCTTGTCGCCAAACTCCGGCGCGGTCGCCAGCGTTTTGTTCGCATCTTTCAACTCGTAGTCGATGAAGGTGACCATGGCCTGGCCCTCGGTCACGCACTCACGCGCGGTGGAAGCCTCGTCCAGAACGATATGGCGGTTGTCATCGTCCGCGCTCTTGCTGATTGCAGTTGGCGCAGGATTGCCCCACTTGTCCAGGTGCACCAGGTCGTCCTGCAGCGCGTGGGTCAACTCGTGTGCAAGGACCGGCTTCTGCTCATCCACGCCGACCCAGTCGATCAGGTTCACGGTACGCGTCTTGGGTTCGTAAAAAGCTGCCACCTGCTCCGTCAGCAGGCTCAGCAGGAAGGGACGCAGGCTGAAGTCACGGTCCAGCAGGCCGAATTTTTTCAGCACAAGTTCCGACCGCTCCAGCCGCTTGGTGCCTTCGTCGTCGTTCATCTTTTGTGAAAGTTCGCGCTTCACCTCGTCGCGGGTCAGCAGCTTGCGCTTCACGGGCCGCGTGGCCTTCAGGTGCGAATCCTTGCTGGCAAACGCGAGGATTTCATCAACGGAACGGAACAGCGTAGCTGCTTGATCCTTTGTGATATGCGTGTCGCTGCCCGGCGATGCCATCGGCTTCGACGGTACGGTTTGTGGCGGAGGATCGGGCACGGGCACAGACGGCTTTGGCACCTGCGCCTGCAGAGCAGCTATGGCAAGGAGAGCAGCACCGGCGAACCGGGGAAAAGGCTTGTAGGGCTTCAAGGCGGTAAGGGCTCCAACAGTTAGGACGAGCAGCAAACACGCTTGCGCTCGCCCGCGAAACTATAATTGAGTGTACGGGCAGCAGGGGGCTAAGACCCTGGCTGCTTACCGGACAGGCGTTGCATGGCAGACACTCTCAACACGACAGGCGACCAGAAAATGTTCGCGGCCCTGCGCACCGGCGCAGGCGTTAGCGATCTGGGTGGTCCTGCCGGGATAGATGCCGCTGCAGGCGGATGGATCGCCGTGACCGGCGAGGACCGCGTGCGCTGGCTCAACGGTATGGTGACCAACTCCGTGCAGGCGCTCACAGCGGGCGATGGGGCTTACAGTTTCCTGCTCAGTGCGCAGGGCCGCATCCAGGGCGATGCCACGGTCTGGGCTGAAAGAGATCGCCTGCTGCTGCAGACTTCCGCTGAGCAGGTCGAGAGGATGATCGCTCTGCTGGATCGCTTCATCATCATGGACGATGTGGAGTTGCAGGACACGTCCCCACAGAGCCATGGCCTGCTGATTACCGGGCCGTTAGCAGCGGAGAAATTGCAGGCAATCGGTGTTGCGGCACGAGCCTCCAGGCTGCTGAAGCGGCAGAACCTGACCTGGCGCGACCGGCACGTCGTGCTCATCAACGCCTACAGCCCACTGGTGCCGCGCTTTGAGGTCTGGTCGTCCCAGGCCGATCACATTGCCGAGCTCCTCGATGCACTGCTGCAGGCCGGTGCGACTGCCTGCAATGAGGCCTCGGTCGAACTGCTGCGCATCTCTGAGGGCACGCCCCGATTTGGCCGGGACATCCGCGACCGCGACCTGCCGCAGGAAACGGCACAAACCCGTGCCCTGCACTTCAACAAGGGCTGCTACCTGGGCCAGGAGATTGTGGAACGCATCCGCTCGCGTGGGAACGTGCACCGCACCTTCACGCGCTTTGTGCTTTCCGGCGAAGCAGCGGCTGCAGGCGCAGCGTTGCAAGCTGAGGGCAAGCAGGTGGGCGAGCTGACCAGCATCGCCGCTGCAGACCTCGATGGGCAGACGCTTGCACTCGGCTTCATTCGACGCGAGGCATTGGAGCGCGGCCTGTCGCTAACCTATCCGGGTGGCATCGCCGAACCGCGTTCGCCTGCTGCTGCATCATAACGACACAGTTTTCAGAGAAGAGACACCTCGACATGCCTGAGCAAGACAAGCCCATCGTGATCAATGACCGCCGCAAATTCCGCGGTGACGGCGAACTGCGTGATCCTCAGCCGCAAACTGTAAGCGAAAACGTTGCGCCGGTTGAGGCACAAGCGCCTGTGTCAAGCAGGCAGGACGGTCCCGCGAGCGGACCTATCGCAATCGATTCCGTGCACACTAACAGCGCACACCTGATCACGCCCGTGCCGGAACCGACTGACGAGCCCGTACTGGGGTCTAACGAGGGGCTCGATGCACAGGATGAACTGGACGCGGAGGCGCAGCCCGATGTGCCAGCTCCTCCAACCGCCGAGGAGATCGAGCAGGTTCGTGCAGCCTATGAGCAGACGTCAGAGCGGCTGGACACCATGATGCGGTCACAGAACCTGGGTGCCGAGCACCTGCCGCCTATGGACTTTGCTCGGCTGGTGCAATCCATTTACATGTCGGCAATGATGCAGCTTGGCGCAGGTACGCAGCAGGGCCAGCAGGCACGTGTCGACCTGATCGGCGCAAAACAGAGCATTGATATGTTGGCTGTCATCCTGGACAAGACCGGCAGCAACCTGATTGGCGACGAGCAGAAACTGCTGGACTCTGCCCTGTTCGAACTGCGCATGGGCTTCCTGGAAATTACACAATTGCTGGCTCGTCAGGCTGCCGCTAAACAGCAGGCACCTGCGGCACCCGGCCAACCGGGCGCAGGCGGCTTTGGTGGGGGCAGCTTCACCGGTGCTGGACCGCGGATTGTCCGATAGCGCAACAACAACCGGAACTGCTACCGCTTCACTTCCCGCGGAGTTGATCTTTCTAGGTACGGGCACGTCCATGGGCGTGCCCACACTCGGTTGCATGTGCGCCGTCTGCCGGTCAGGCGATCCTCGAAACAACCGCATGCGATCGTCGATCGCACTGAGTTATGCCACTAGAGTTGTGTTGATTGATACCGGGCAGGACTTTCGCACACAAGCACTGCGCGCCGGAATACAGCAGGTAGATGCCGTGCTGTACACCCACGGCCATGCGGATCACATCCTGGGTTTTGACGATCTGCGGCCACTCACCTTCGGCAAGCCCGGTCGTTTGCCGTTGTACGCGGACGACCCGACAGCCGAGACCATCGAGCGCATTTTCGATTACACCTTTACCAAGCGGGACCGCTATCCAACCAGTGCGCGTGTAGACCTGCACCGGCTGAGCAGCGAACCGGGGACGTCGCTGGAGTTGTTTGGCGCGTGTTTTGAGCGCATTCCTGTCATTCACGGTCGCAGTACCATTGCCGGGTACCGTTTTGGCAGGGCGGCCTACCTGACCGATATGAGCGACATCCCTGAAGCGAGCTTCGAACGCCTGCACGATCTGGATATTGTCGTTCTTGATGCGCTTCGCCGGGAACCACACCCAAGCCACTCGCACCTGGACAACTCTGTCACGCTGGCGAAACGCATCGGTGCCAAGCAGACATACTTTACGCACATCTCGCACGATCTGGATCACGCCTCAACAGAGGATAACCTGCCCGCGAACATACACCTTGCATACGACGGCCTTCGACTCGCCTTTCAGATCGCAGGCAATCCGCCATCAGGAACCGGAGCATGAAGGTCTTTCGCAGCCCGGCCGAGGTTCCCTCTGACTACGGCCCGAGCATTGTCACGATTGGCAATTTTGATGGCGTGCACTGTGGGCACCGCAGCGTCATCCGCGAGGTCGTGCGGCGCGCCCACGAGCGAAATGCGCGGGCGGTACTGGTTACGCTGGACCCGCATCCGGCAAAGGTACTAAGACCCCAACACCCGCTCCGTTTGATTACACCGCTAGAGCAAAAGCTGGCGCTGCTGCAGGCGACCGAACTGGATGCGGTGCTTCTGCTGCCCTTTACGCTGGAGTTTTCACGAACGTCGGCGGTTGGGTTTTGCGGCAACATCCTGCAGGACAGGCTTCACGCGCTGGAGATCCATGAGGGCGCAGATTTCCGGCTGGGTTACGGCGGCGAGGCGGACATGCGCCACCTGACCGAACTGGGTCAGCGGTTTGGCTTTACACCACACATCTTCTCCCCTTTGCACATGGCTCGACAGGTGGTCTCATCCAGCCGCATCCGTACCTTGATTGCAGCCGGTGAGGTCAGTCAAGCGCGCCGGCTGCTGGGCAGGGCATTCAGCATCGAAAGCACGCCCGCGGGCGGCCGGGGGTATGGATCGAAGTACGCGGTGCCCACCGTGAATTTAGCTCCTTACGACGACCTGCTACCAGCTAACGGCGTGTATGTCGCTGAACTGCAGGTGGGCAACCGTGCAGATGCGATCACCTTTGAAGGCGTAACCAATGTAGGCAATCGGCCCACCTTTGGCATCGATTCCTTCGCCGTGGAGACCTACCTGCTGCGCTTCCATCCCATCGCGCTGGATGAAAGTACGCCATTGCGCATGACCTTCCTGAAGCATCTGCGTGAAGAGCGCAAATGGCCGTCGACGGACGCACTGAAACAGCAAATCGGGTTGGATGTGACACGCGCGGAACGCTGGTTTGCATTGCGACGGCTAATCCGCTCAATGCCTAGCGAGGCACGTAGGAGCGCGGTGGCTCAGTAGCCAGCCTAGGTGGTGCAGGTGGTATGGTGGTGGTCCCGCCCGGCGCTGGGTTCCGCAGCAGCGGACCGCTGTAAGGCCGGTAGGGCCCGACCGGCGATGCCACATAACCCTTCTGCGTTGGCGTTGCAGAAGCCGGAGCACCTGCACGTGGCGTAGACGGTGCAGCAGAGTCATCGGGCATCTGGTCGATGTTCGGTGCGGGTGCTTCGGGCACTGTCGCGGGTGCGGAAGGCGTCTTCTTTACAGCCGGCGCGCTGTCGTCATCATCATCGTTGTCATCCGCATCAGCCTGCTTTTTTGCGGCTGCCGCTCCGCTGTCGACGTTTACGTCCAGTGCCTTTTTAGGAGCATTGTCGCGCGGAAAACTCTCCACAGGTGTACGCGCGATGGCTACTTTCATGAAATCGATCCACATAGGCAGGGCGGCCTTTGCACCTGTTTCCTTGTCACCGAGCGATTTGCGATCGTCGAACCCGATCCAGGTGCCGCAGGTAATCGAGGGCGAAAAGCCGATAAACCAGGCATCGGTATAGCTGTTGGTGGTGCCCGTTTTACCACCTAGCGGGTGCTTTAGCGTTGCACCTGCGACGGCAGCGGTGCCGTACTGCGGTACAGCTTCCAGCAGCTTCATCATGGTGCGTGCAGTCTCAACAGTGATGACTTCCTTGACTTGAGGGGTCACCTGCTTGAGCGGCAACCCATCACCCTGCACGACGCGGCGAATCACGTGCGGCTTGATCAGAATGCCGTCATTCGGAAAGACCGAATAAGCGCCCACCTGTTCCTGCAGGCTGATGCCCGCCGAACCAATCGCAACCGGCAGGAACGCAGGAATATTCGATGTGACACCGAAGCGGTGTGCCACCTCAATCACCTTGCGAATCCCAACCTGGTTGGCCAGCTTCAGCGCGGGGATGTTGCGCGACTCTGCAAAGGCGCTCAGCAGCGTCATGGTACCCGCGTAATTCGCCTCGTAATTGTGCGGCGTGTACGGGCCGTTCGGTGTGTAAAAGCTGGTGGGACCGTCGACAATTGTATCGGTAGGCTTGGAATGCAGTTGCTCTACCGCCGCAGTGTAGACGTAGGGCTTGAACGACGACCCGGTCTGCCGCTCGGCCTGTGTGGCACGGTTGAACTGTGAAATTGAGAAGTCCCGACCGCCCACCATGGCCAGCACTTCGCCGTTGGTGTTATTCACAGCCATCAAGGACGCCTGCGTGCCGGAGTCCTGCTGCAACGTCGCGTGCATGGTGGCTGTACCGGAGGCCGCATCTTCAATGCGCACGTATGCAATATCGCCAACTGCCAGGATCTGATTCGCCGCGTAGTTCTGAGTCCAGGCCCAGTCGGGTGGCGTCATGTCCGCATAGCGGCGGCCAATGCGTACAACCACGCGACGCGGCTTTACTTCCGTGACCAGCGCGTGGAAGTAGGCACCTGTCTCGATAGCATTGTTCCAGTCAGGATGCTTGTAAGTCTCCAGGTCTGCACCGGTAGCAGCGATGTTCGACAGCTTCGCCTTCCAGCCGTGCCTACGCTCGTATGCAGCGGTGCCGTCCAGCACCGACTTGTTCGCGGCAAGCTGCAGATCCAGGTCCATGGTGGTGTAAATCTTCAGGCCCGCGCCGTGCACTGCATCCGCGCCATACTCCTGCTCAAGCTGGCGACGGACTTCTTCCACAAAGTAGGGCGCAACGGTGTTCGTCGTCTGCTCGATCTTCAAGCCAAGCGGCGCCTGCCTTGCTTCCTGGTACTGCGAACGGGTGATCATGCCGTCGCTCAACATCTCGCTGAGAACCAGGTTACGTCTCTTGAGGGCACGCTCAGGGTGACGCGTGGGCGAGTAAGAAGTCGGTCCCTTGGGCAGTGCTGCCAGCAGCGCAGCCTCCGGCAAGGTCAGGTCACGGGTGTGCTTGGAGAAGTAGTACTGCGACCCTGCCTCAAAGCCGTAGACGCCACTCCCGAGGTAAATCTGATTGCCATACAGGGCGAAGATCTGCTGCTTGGTAAAGTGCCGCTCAATTTGAACGGAAAGCAGGATTTCCTGCAGCTTGCGCGTGACTGTCTGATCCGCTGACAGGAACAGGTTCCTTGCCAATTGCATGGTCAGAGTCGAAGCTCCTTGCCGCTTGCCCTTGGAGCGAAGGTCGATGTAGGCAGCGCTGGCGACGCGAAAGGGATTCACGCCTGCATTCTTGTCGAAACTTTTATCCTCAATGGAGAGAATGGCATCGTGCAGCACAGCCGGAAAATCGCCGTACGGAATGACGATGCGGCGCTCCAGCGCGAACGATCCGAACGTGCGTCCGTGGACGTCCAGCAGGTCGGTCTTTGTGGAAGGCCGGTAGTGTTCCAGGTCTTCCATCTGGGGCATGTCGGCGGTATTGACCAGCGTCAGCCCGAACAGGCAGCCAAATACGGCAGAAACACCCAGCAACGTATAGAAAACAGCGCGCTTCGCCTTAGCCCGTGTGGGAAAATAGCGTGCCCACCAGGTCCGCAGGTAGAGAGCGTGTTCGCTGACAGATCGCCGGTAGACAGCGGTACGGTTCCGCTCCGTCTCGGTTTGTTCATCGCGCGTAAACAGGCCTGGCACAGCAGTTACGGTAGCACGACAGGCGCTGCGAAATCCGCTGACAACCGGACGCTAGGCAGCCTTCGCCTTCAACAAATCGAGCGCCTTATTCAACTGCTCATCAACCTTTACGGCTGGTTTAGGTGCTGGAACGGTGGGCTTGGCGGAGTTCACGGTCTGCGTGCTGGCCGCACCGTCCGCTTCTCCCTCGTCATCCTCATCGTCTATAGCCCCCACAACGTCCTGTGCAGATGCAACGGCAACGGGAGGGGTCAGACCCTCATCCTGAAACTTCTTGCCACTGGGTGTGCCGTACTTCGCGACCGTCAGGATGAGCGCCGCACCGTCCGGCATCTCAAAGGTGCGCTGCTGCGAACCATCGCCAAACGTCTTCTCGCCCACCAGTTCACTGCGCTTGGAGTCGAGCAGCGCACCGGCTACCAACTCTGCCGCGCCCGCTGTGCCGTGGTTCACCAGAGTGACCATAGGACCGGTCGCATTGATGCTCTTGCCTGCATCAGCAGTAAAGGTCTGCTTTGCAACCTTCTGCCCTTCCAATGTGGCCAGGGTACCAGTCTTGATAAAAAAGTTGGCCATTCGCAGGGCTTCGGCATTGTCGCCACCGCTTACATCACGCAGGTCCAGCAGGATCTTTTTCGTGTTGGTCTTGCCCATATTTTTCAGCTTGCTCTCGACCTGCTGCACATGGTCTTTGTCGATCGTCACCGGACGAATGTAGAGGATGCTGGCGCCTTCGTAAAATACTTCGCCCGCAGGTGCAACTGGTACATCTGCGCGGGTCAGTGCAATTTTTTCAGGCGTAGGGTGTCGAGGATGAATGACCGACAGGTTTACCGTACTTCCCGGCTGGCCTTCCAACAGCAGCTTGACGGACGCAAGCGAAATTTCGTTGGTCTTGCGGTTTGCAATCTGCTCGATCACGTCGCCGTCGTTCAGATTGGCATGGTCGGCTGGGCTACCCGGCACGACGGAAACGACTGTTGCATAACCGAACCGCTTTGCGACGTTCAGGCCTACCTGGCTGTGGCCCCCACTGTGAGTCTTGTAGATCTTGTACTCCTCAGGCGTCAGATAGCTTGAGTCGGAATCAAGGTTCTCCAGCAGTCCACGCAGCGCCGCGTCGGTCACCTTGCCCATGTTAGGGTCCACAACATAGTCGCCCTGAATATGCCGAAGCACCTCGCTGTACACCTGCATCTGGCGATAGGCACCATCCTGCTGTTCGCCGGCAGCCCGTACGCGGTGGGTGTTGGCACCCAGAAACATGGTCAGCAGCAGAACGGCAGATGTGGCGAGCAGCGACAGCTTAAGTGACTTCGGCATGAAGAGGACGCACCTTGGGAAACGGAGATCTCTAAACGACGGAGTACACCGTCGGCTGCAGCTTGCTTCTGCGAGTTAGACGCAAACCCGGTCCGGATAGCATACGCTCTCCTGTCAAGGCAGCACAGAGTGAGCAATGGTGGCGGTGAGTGGGATCGAACCACTGACCTGCGGGTTATGAGTCCGCCGCTCTAACCATCTGAGCTACACCGCCGTCGTTCTCGTCCGAACCGTACCTGGGCATGTCAGCGGTCTACCGCCATTCACGCGCAGCAGGGATGCCGCGCAAGCACTGCCTGTAGTTTACTGGAAGACAGTCCGCACCGGAAGTGCCGCGGATGAACAAAGCTGCTCATGAACAAATTGGAAACGCTCGCCGTCATACCTGCCCGCTTCGCCTCAACCCGTCTGCCCGGTAAAGTTTTGCGTCCCCTGCTGGGTCGGCCCATGCTGCAGTGGGTGGTTGAGGCGGCGCTACGCTGTCCGCAACTTGACGCGGTTGTGGTCGCCACAGACTCCGATGAAGTTGCAAACCTGTGCCACAGAAATGGCTGGCTCTGCGAGATGACCGACGCCGAACTTCCCAGCGGCACGGACCGCATGCGCGCGGTCGCTCTTCGGCGCGAAGCTTCTGTTTATATCAACATCCAGGGCGATGAGCCGCTACTGCGGCCCGAGCACGTAGCTGCCTTGCTGCGGCCTTTTACACTGGGCCCGCATGTCGAAGCCACGACGGTAAAGACCGCTTGCACACCTGAAAACGTTAGCAATCCCAATGCGGTGAAGGTGGTCAGCGCAGCGGACGGCCGGGCTCTCTACTTCTCACGCGCCACCATCCCCTATGACCGCGAGGGGACCGGAACCGTGTACTGGAAGCACATTGGCCTGTACGCCTACCGCCATGCCGCGTTGCTGCGTTTTGGCACCTTGCAGCCAAGTCCGCTTGAAACCATCGAGCGGCTGGAGCAACTGCGATTGCTGGAAAACGGCCTGGCGCTTTACGTGGAAGAGGTAGACCTGGACACGGTCGGTGTCGACACGGAAGCTGACATTCCGCGTGTCGAGTCGCTGCTGCGCAAGCAACGTGGAGCGTGATGCCTCACGAGCACGTAAAGTGTAATGCGCCGGGGTCGCCGACTACATCCTGGACGCGGACCCTTCTTTGTTCGGCATCCTGAGCACTACGCGGCACGGGTACGCCGTGGACATTTTCCCGGTGCAGGCATGATGATGGCGGGAATGACAATCCCTTTCCGTATGCACGCACTGTGGTGCCGCCTGCTGCTCGCCGCCTGTACCGCAGCAGCACTCTCCCGGCCCACACCGGCACAGGTCGAGTACGTGAACCCGACCATCGGCAATGTTGGCATCCTGCTGGAACCGACGCGCCCAGCGGTGTACCTGCCGAACAGCATGGTGCGCGTATACCCGGTCCGCCCGGACGCGCTTAGCGACCAGATTCATTCATTTCCGCTGACCATCAGCTCACACCGTATGCGTGAGCTGTTCAGCATCATGCCCGGCAGCAGCGCACCCGCCGCGTATGACCAGGAGAAAACCACACCGTACTACTACTCTGTGCGCTTCGACGACTCGCTGGTACAGACTGAATTTTCCCCGGCAGAACGCGCGGGCTACTTCCGCTTCACTTTTCCGGATGGTAAGGCGACCGTTATGCTGGCAAACCGGCTGAAGGGTGACGTGCATGCTGAAGGCTCCGGTGCGATGCGAGCGTGCGTCGGCGAGGAAAATTTTGATGGCATGCGGGCCTACTTCTACGGCGAATTCAGCCATCCGGTGGCCTACTCCGTCAGCGATGCCAATGGTGGGAGGCGCGTGGTGGCCACGGCACGCAATACAAAGTCGCTGGATTTTCGCTACGGCGTCTCGTTCATTAGCGTGGACCAGGCAAAGAAGAATCTGCGCCGCGAAATGCCAGCCTGGGGCTTTGAGACGGTTCAGAACGCAGCCAAAGCTCGCTGGAACCAGACGCTCGGCCAGATTGCTGTCGAAGGCGGCACGGAAACGCAGAAGCGGGTCTTCTACACCGCGCTTTACCGCAGCTTTGAGCGCATGGTGAACATCACCGAAGATGGCCGTTACTACAGCAACTTCGACCACAAGGTCCACGAAGACGCACGTCCCTTTTACGTCGATAACTGGCTTTGGGACACCTATCGTGCGTTGGAACCGCTGCAAACCCTACTGAATCCGGAGATGGAAGCGGACAAGATCCAGTCTTACGTTCGCATGTACCAGCAATCGGGCATCATGCCTACCTTTGCCACGGTCAGCGGTGACTATGCCTGCATGAACGGTAACCACGCCGCAGCCTGGTTTGCCGATGCGTGGTTTAAGGGTATCCGCAACTTTGATCTGCCCATTGCGTATGAGGGCGTCAAGAAGCGTTCGCTCGAAGTGACCCTGCTGCCGTGGAGCCTTGCGCCGAAAGGCCCGTTGGATGACTTCTACCGCGATCACGGCTACATGCCAGCGCTGCGTCCGGGCGAGGCCGAAACAGTGCCCGGTGTAAGCCCGGGTGAAAAGCGGCAGCCTGTCCCGGTCACACTCGGCAACAGCTTCGACGAGTGGAACATTGCCCAGCTTGCCACCGTGCTGAACAAGCCGGACGATCATGCCTTCTACATGAAGCGAGCGGCCAACTACCGCAACCTGTTTCGCGCCGACAAGGGGCTGATGTGGCCCAAGGACAGCGAAGGCAAGTGGATTGAGCCGATGGACCCGAAGTTCGACGGCGGCATGGGCGCGCGTGACTACTACGACGAGAACAATGGTTATACCTACACCTGGGACGTAACGCATGATTTCGCCGGCCTGGTTGGCCTGATGGGCGGCACAGTCAAGGCCGAAGCCAATCTGGATCAGCTATTCCGCGAGCCGCTGGGCCGCTCAAAGTACGCCTTTCAGGCAAAGCTGCCGGACTCTACTTCGATGGCGGGCCAGTTCTCCATGGGCAACGAACCCAGCTTTGCCATTCCTTACCTCTACAACCGGCTGGGAGCACCCTGGAAGGCGCAAAAGCGTATCCGCATGCTGCTGGAGTCATTCTTCCCAGACTCGCTGGAGGGCATCCCCGGCGATGAGGATGGAGGTGGCACGAGCGCCTTTGTGGTGATGTCCATGATGGGCTTTTACCCCGTCACGGTCGGCGTGCCAGTCTACGACGTAGGCAGCCCGGTGTTCACCAAAGTGACCATTCACCTGAAGAACGGGCATGATTTCGTCCTGAACGCACCAGGTGCATCACGCGATAAGAAGTACGTCACAGCGGTCAAGGTGAACGGTACGACCGTGGATCGGGTCTGGTTTCGTCACTACGATGTCGCTGGTGGCGGAACGCTGGACCTGACCATGAGCGATGTGCCGA
This sequence comes from uncultured Terriglobus sp., assembly GCA_964243585.1. Classification (GTDB taxonomy): domain Bacteria; phylum Acidobacteriota; class Terriglobia; order Terriglobales; family Acidobacteriaceae; genus Terriglobus. Next base: position 11,778 of record CAXTFT010000035.1, on the reverse strand, counting down.
ACACCATGCTCGGCGCCTTGCCCGCCAGCTTTCCACCAGACTCCATGGTGGTTGACCCAGCGCAATTCAGCTCTCAGTAATTACACATGTTCGTTCACCGTTGCAAAGCCGCAAGCCGGAAAGTAAGGATCGTCAGCGTCCGCGCAACCTGTTCAGGTCGCGGCGATCTCGCTTGGTAGGTCTCTCGATACGGTCCAGTTCGAACCAGGGATTGTTCTTACGCGTTTCGGCCTCTTTGGCGCGTGCTGCGATGCTTTCGGCGGTTTCCCTGTAGAGCGTCTGCGCTATGGATGCAGGGCCACGAACATCACTGAGCGCAAGCACCTCCACTGAGAAGGTACCTCCCTCATTGGTGGCGCTAACCCGGTCGCCCACCTTGATGTCGCGAGCTGGCTTGGCGGGTTGGTCGCGCAACTTTACCCGGTTGCTGTCGCAGGCCTTTACTGCCAGGG
>CAXTFT010000035.1:0-11316 GCA_964243585.1 uncultured Terriglobus sp. | reverse complement strand
TCGCTTATCTCAGATGCAAGCGAGAGATAGAAGAGACGAGCCACTCACGGGCATCACCGGTATGCTGGTGCAAAAACCGCCGTCGCTCCGGTAGTGGAACCGTTCGCGCCTGTAAACTTCCCAGGTTCCCTGTCCTGTCCTGTCCTGTCCTGTCCTGTCCTGTAGAAACTGACTCACATCTATCAACAGTTACACCGCTCTGAGGAGCGGCGTAAGCTTGGGACCAAGCTCCTATTAGAAGATCTTGAAGTGGATCGTCAGGTACTTCTTCGGGTCGCTGCGGATGGTATTAACCAAGCTTTGCGAGTCAACCGCAAGCTTGTCCAGATTGTGATAAAGGGCGGGGTCCTTAACCAGCAAACCAGCGGTTCCCTCACCCTTGTCAATGCCCGTCATAATCGCATCCACACGCGAGACCGTATCGTTCAACTTGTTGGCAAACGCCTGATCCTTGGTTATCAGGCCGAGTGCGCCTTTGCCCTGGTCAGCCTGTTCCATGATGTTGTTTGCATGTTGCAACGTGGCATTCAGGTTGTTGTAAAGGGCATCATCCTTCAACAGCTTGCCGGCGCTTCCCTTGCCTGCATCCAGGTCATTCGCCAGGTGGCTCAACTTCGCTGTGGCTGCATTCAGGTTGTTGTACATCGACTCGTCCTTCAGCAGCTTGCCAATGGAACCCTGGCCGTTGTTCAGGTTCACTTCCAGCTTGTGCAACTCGTCAATGGTTTCATTGGCGCGCCGGTACAGCGTATCGTCATAGATCAGCCCGCCGATTGAGCCCTTACCGGACGCGATAACGTCCACGATTCGGTCCATTTTTGCAAGAATCACGTTAAGACTTTCAACCGTTCCCTGGCTGGCCTTGACCACGTCTTGCAGGTTGGGGGTTTCAAGCGTCTTCAACTCATCGCCGTCCTGCAACTGTGAGCCGACAGCGGTCTGACTGTTCAAATCGACCACCGTGTCTCCCAGCACGCCCACTGTCGATAGCGCAGCCTTGGTGTCCTTGTGCAGGTCCGTCAGGTATTTGCCATCCAGCTTCATGACCACGCGGATCGGTGTCAGCTTGCGGTTTGAGTCCGGCACCACCGTGACTTCCTTTACGGTTCCAATGGTGACGCCCTGAAGGTTGACAGCTGCGCCTTCCTTCACCCCGGCGGCGTTTTCGAAATAGGTAATCGCGGTTAGCTTATGCGAAAACAGTCCGAGCCCCTGAGAACTGGTCATGAGAAACAGCAGGGTCACCAGCAGAACAGCCGCAATCAGGACGATAACGCCCACTTTTAACTGGGACCACTTCACTTCGCTTTGGCTGGGCATGCTTCTGTTTCACTCCCTGGATCACACGTCTGGCAGCAGCCGACCGCTGCACGAAGAACATCGCCTGCCTCTGGACCTGTTTCTGAATGGATGCAGAAGTGGCAGGAGATGTTTCAACGATCATGAGGCAGACATGCGGTCTGCATAGGAGAACACGCCCATTTCGGCCCGGAAGGTCGAGGACGTGCCGTGCGCAAGTTTCAAAATGGAACTAAAGTGGTATGCATGGCGCGGCACGCTGGCGTCGAATTCTCTTTCAGGACCAACCATGAGCTATCCACTCCGTTCGAAGCTGGCCGCTGCCAGCGTCCTGATCCTGGGCGCTGCGGTAAGCATGGGTGCACAGCAGATGCATCTTGTACTGGACAGCCAATCCGCGCCCATCAACATTCCCCGGGGCGGCATATCTCTTGATGTCTCAGCCATCGATAAAACTGTCAATCCCTGCAACGACTTTTACGCTTATGCCTGCGGGAACTGGCGAAAGAATAATCCCATTCCCGCGGACAAGACCCGGTGGGGGCGTTTCGACGAGCTTGGCGAACACAATCTGTACACCCTGTATAGCCTGCTGCAGCAGGCCGCGGACAAGCCCACATCACCCCTGCAGGTGAAATATGGCAACTACTTTGCCGCCTGCATGAATGACGATGCGGCAAACCAGCTGGGCAGCAAACCGCTTGACCCGGTGATGAAGCGAATCGCAGCCATGAAGGATGCGTCTGCCTTGGCGAAGCTGGTCGGGTCACTGGAAATGGGAGATGGCATCGGCCTCTTCTATGGGTTTGGTTCCCAACAGGATCAGAAAGACAGCAGCAAGCAGATACCCGGCATTGGCCAGTCAGGCCTTTCGCTGCCCGACCGGGATTACTACCTGCAGCAGGACGAGCGCATGACTAAAATTCGTGCTCAGTACGTCGAACACCTGACGAAGATGTTTACATTGCTGGGTGACTCGCCAGAGCAGGCAGCCGCGGAAGCGACCTCTGTCATGACCATTGAAACCGCGCTCGCAAAAGGCTCTATGGCGCGCGTCGATATGCGGGAACCGGCCAACGTCTATCACATGAAAACGCTGGCGGAGTTACAGGCTCTGACCCCCGCCTACCATTGGGCAGATTACTTTGCCGAGATCAAGGTACCCGTCAGCTCTCTGAATGTGGAGCAGCCCAACTACTTCACCACTATGAATCAGCAGCTCAGTTCTGCCTCGCTGCCTGATCTGAAAAGCTACCTGCGCTGGCATGCGTTGCTGCCCGTTGCGGGCGTGCTGTCAAAGCCCTTTGTCGATGAAAACTTTCACTTCTTCGCGCAGGTACTTGGCGGCCAGAAGGAACAGGCACCATTGTGGAAGCGCTGCACCCAGCAGACCGATCGCGCACTGGGCGAAGCCGTGGGACAGGACTGGGTCGCAAAATACTTCACCCCACAGGCAAAGGCAAACATGCAGGAGTTGGTGCACCAGCTGGAAGCCTCGCTGCACGATGACATCAACAGCCTGGAATGGATGAGCCCGGCCACAAAAGTCGAAGCGCAGAAGAAGCTGGTCGCCTTTCGCGACAAGATTGGCTATCCCGAGACATGGCGCGACTACTCGTCCCTCACGGTCAGACGCGACGACCGGCTAGGCAACCGGGAGCGTGCGAACATCTTCGCGGACCGGCGTGATATCGCTAAGATCGGCAAGCCAGTAGACGAAAAGGAGTGGGGCATGACACCGCCTACCGTCAACGCTTACTACGACCCATCCAATAACGACATCAATTTTCCCGCCGGTATTCTTCAGCCGCCGTTCTACGATTTCAAGATTGATCCTGCCGTCAACTTTGGCGCGATCGGTGTTGTGATCGGCCACGAGATGACCCACGGTTTCGACGACCAGGGCAGCCAGTACGACGCACAGGGCAACGTTCGCAGCTGGTGGACGGCAGCCGACAAGGCCGAGTTCAACAAGCGAACCGATTGCGAAGTAAACGAGTACGGTGCATTTGAGCCTGTACCCGGTGCCAAGCTGAATGGCAAGCTGACTCTTGGTGAAAACACCGCAGACAACGGTGGACTGCAGATCTCCTACATGGCCTTGCACAAGGAGCTTGCCAAGCTGGGGAGTGATGCAGCCACCAAGAAGATCGACGACTACACGCCGGACCAGCGCTACTTCCTTGGTTATGCACAGGTCTGGTGCGAGAACACGCGCGAAGAGACGGCACGGATGCGCGCCAAGACCGATCCACACTCGCCGGGTCAGTTCCGTACCAACGGCGCAGTGCAGAACTCAGCACGCTTCGCCGAGGCATTCTCTTGCAAGCAGGGAGAACCCATGGCACCGGTCAACGCATGCCGCGTCTGGTAGTCACTACGCAACTGCAAACAGAAAGAGGTGCCCTAAGCGCGGCACCTCTTCTTCTGGTCTTCGTTAAGCTCTTACTTGGAACGTTTCGCGATGATCTGCCCGGCGATCTTCTCGTACGTGCCGTTCGGCAGAATGCCGCGCGTGGTCAGCTGGTTTTTGGCCGTGTAGGGCCGCCCCCCTATGATGCGCTTGGCGTAGGCGTCGCCGATACCTGGCAACTGCATCAGCTGATCAGGCGATGCGGTGTTGATGTCGAGCAGATCGCCCTTGGCCTGGCTGGCCCCCGCGGTCACGGCAGCAGGCTTTGCAGCGGTGGCAGCGGGCGCTTTTGCCGCAGTCTTCTGGGCAGTCAGCAGCGGTGAAGCGACGAAGAGGACAAGGATGGAGAGCGAGCGGGCAAAGTTCACAGGCACGACCTTAAGAATGTAAGTGGCGAGATACCAGCCCAAGATACTCCCGCAGCACAGCTTTTGCAGCAAGATCATCGCCTTTTCATGCTGCTGCCGTTGACTTCACGCTGCCGGGCGGATACTCTCAGGCTTGTCATGATCGCCATCCACCATCACGGACACCATCCCCATGCGCCCAGCGCAAAGGTGGCAATGTCTCGTGTGAACGCGTAAAGCTTTCAACACACAAGTTCAGACAAGCCCGCCAGAGCGCACACCGCCGGCGGGCTTTGTTGTGTCTCCCGCTCTCACTTCAAAACAGGAAACAAGGAACAGCAATGACGCTACCCACGATTGATTTCGCAAAGCAGGACGGCCTGGTTCCCGGCGTCGTACAGGATGCCGTCACCGGCGAGATGCTGATGCTCGGCTTCCTGAACGAGGAGAGCTACCGCCTGACGCTTGAGAGCGGCTTTGTTACCTTCTGGTCGCGCACCCGCAGCAAACTTTGGATGAAGGGCGAAACCAGCGGCAATCGCCTGCGCATCGTATCCGCAAGCACCGACTGCGATAACGACGCCCTGCTCTTTCGCGTCCACGTGGAAGGCGATGGCCTGGTGTGCCATGAGGGCGTGGTGAGCTGCTTTACCAAGCCCATCGCTCTGAATACCGGCTCATAGATCCAGAACAATAAACGACTGCCGTGCAAAGCGGCTTCAGCCGCCGAGATAGATGCAACGGTTCGCCTGACAAGCGGCTTTGCCGCCAAGATTCGGATCAACGGAGACACAAGAACGTGAGCAACACACTGAAACTCGGCATACCCAAAGGTTCGCTGCAGGACGCGACTATCGACCTGTTCAAGCGCGCCGGATGGCAGATTTTTCCCAGCGGCCGGTCGTACTTCCCTTCCATCAACGACCCGGAGATCGAGTGCATGCTCGTCCGTGCGCAGGAGATGGCGCGCTACGTCGAACACGGCGCGCTGGATGCGGGACTGACCGGCAACGACTGGATTCTCGAGAACCTTGCCGACGTGACACGCGTCACCTCCCTCACCTACAGCAAGCAGAGCCGCCAGCGTGTGAAGTGGGTGCTCTGCGTGCCGGAAGACAGCCCTTTCCAGAAGCCGGAAGACCTCGCAGGCAAGGTCATCGCAACCGAACTGGTCGAGTACACCAAGCGCTACTTCGCGGAGAAGAACATATCCGTCACGGTCGAGTTCAGCTGGGGCGCGACCGAGGTCAAGCCGCCCATGCTGTGCGACGCCATAGTGGAAGTGACCGAAACCGGCAGCAGCCTGCGCGCCAACCGCCTCCGCATCATCGAAACGCTCATGGAAAGCGAAACGCAGCTCATCGCCAACAAGAGCGCCTACACCGACGCCTTCAAAAAGCAGAAGATCGACAACCTGGCCCTGATGCTGAACGGTGCCATCAACGCGCTGTCGCAGGTGGGCCTGATGCTGAACGTGCCCAAGTCCAACCTCGACCACGTGCTCAGCGTGCTGCCCGCGCTCTCCTCGCCCACCGTCTCGCACCTGAAGGACGAGAACTGGGTTGCCGTTAACACCATCCTTGACGAAAACACCGTCCGCGACGTCATCCCCAAGCTGAAGGCAGCAGGCGGCAGCGGCATCGTGGAATACCCGTTGAGCAAGGTTGTGCTCTAACAACTAACTCCGAATTGGCAGGGCTTCAGCCCTGCCAATCAGTGCGATTGATAACTGAGGGCTTCAGCCCCTGAGGTCTGTTTTAAGTGCACACCTACTTGAGCACCGAAGCGATTGCTAAAGCTCTGCTTGCAGGCGAACGTGGCGCTGTCGAAACATGCTGGCTTTTAGCGGCAAGGTCAGACAGAAAAGAGTTGCTGCAAAAGGCTGATGTGGATTTCGTTAGCGTTGTGCAAAGCGAAACGGATGCACTACCGATCGGCGAGTACAAGACCAACTGGCACCCAGACTTTGTCCAACCAAAGCTAGACCAACTCACACGATACGAGAAGACAATCACTGAAGAAGCAAGGGCAGTCTGCGGGCGCCTCCTCCAGACAGCGGAGTTGAGGCGCAAGGAAGGGAAAGCAAAATGAAGCTCATCAAAACCACAGGCCGCGACGCAAAGTCCGCCTACGAACTACTCGCCACGCTGGAACGCCGTGGCGCGGTGAAGACCGCCGAGGTGGAACCCACCGTCCGCAAGATCATGCAGGACGTGCGCAAGGGCGGCGACAAGGCCCTGCTGAAGCTCGCCGCCAAGTTCGACGCGCTGCAGCCCAAGCAGCCGCTGCGCGTGAGCCAGGGCGAGATGCTGGACGCGTGGAACAGCACGCCGCAGGCCCTGCGCGACGCCATGACAACCGCCGCGGACAACATCCGCAGCTTTGCCGAGCAGCAAAAGCCCGACGAGTGGACCACGGAAAACACGCCCGGCGTCACCGTCGGCCAGATCGTGCGGCCTCTTGACTCGGTCGGCTGCTACGTTCCCGGTGGCCGCTTTCCGCTGCCCAGCACGCTGCTCATGACGACCATTCCGGCACAGGTCGCGGGCGTGCCACGGATTGTGGTCTGCTCTCCCAAACCCGCGCGCGAAACGCTGGCCGCCGCGCACCTTGCAGGCGTCAAAGAGATGTACCGCACCGGCGGCGCGCAGGCCGTGGCCGCGATGGCGTACGGTACAGAGAGCATCGTGCGCGTCGACAAGATTGTCGGCCCTGGCAACCTGTACGTCACCGCTGCCAAGATCATCGCCAGCACGGAGTGCGGTATCGACATGCCCGCAGGCCCCACCGAAATTGGCGTCACCAGCGAGACCGGTGACCCCGTGGGCATCGCCGCCGACCTGGTCGCGCAGGCCGAGCACGACCCTGAAACACTCGCCGTCTTTATTACTGCAAATGAGAAGCTCGCCAAGGCAGTGGTTAAGGAAACGAACGATCAGGCAAAGGACAACAAGCTCGCAAAAATCTCACTCAAGGCACGCGGCACAGTGTTCCTCTGCGGCTCAGTCGAGGAGACACACGTGCTCACCAACCGCCTCGCGCCCGAACACCTGACGGTCGACACCATCGCCGACCTCGATTGGGTCAACAACGCGGGATCGGTCTTTATTGGTAACCACTCGCCGCAAAGCATGGGCGACTACATCAGTGGACCCAATCACGTGCTGCCCACAGGCCGCGTCGGTCGCATGCGCGGCGGCCTAAGCGTGGTGGATTTCCTGAAGGTCATCACCGTGCAGAACTACACCGCCGCAGGCCTCGCGACACTCGGGCCGAAGGCCATCGCACTCGCCGAAGCGGAAGGCCTGACAGCACACGCGGAGAGCGTCCGCGTCCGCATGAAGGCCGGCAAGCGATGAGCGAGGTCGACGCCGTCGTCGCCACACAAAAGGGTGCCCCACGTCTCGCATCTGAGACGTGGGATTCACTTGCTTTAAGCAAAGCACCTAAGCCGCACGCAAGCATTCAACCACGCCGCGCCATCCTGCACATGCCGGAGTACCACCCGCCGCTTGCCGGGCGCGATTCTGCCCTGCGGCTCGACTTCAACGAGAACACGCACGCACCCTCACCCCGCGTGCGCGAAGCACTCGGCAAACTGTCGCTGGAAAGCTTCACCGTCTACCCGGAGCGCGCACCTGTCGAGGCAATCGTTGCCAAGCACCTCGGCTTGAAGCCCGAGCAGGTGCTGCTGACCAATGCTGTGGATGAAGCCATCCACATCGTCTGCTTCACTTTTCTGGAAGAGGGTGACGAGTGCCTGTTCGCCGTGCCGTCGTTCTTCATGTACGACGTGAACACGCTGGCCATGGGCGCGAAAGCCGTCCGCATCCTGGCAGACGAAACGCTTAGTTTTCCTTACGACCGGCTTCTAGCGGCCATTACACCGCGGACCAAGCTCATCATCCTGTGCAGCCCTAATAATCCGACGGGCACAACCATCACTCGCGAGCAGATTCACAGTGTCGCGCAGGCCGCGCCACACGCGGTCGTGATGGTGGATGAAGCCTACTTCCACTTCTTTGGCGAAACAGTAATGGACGACCTCAGGAATGATGAGGGTGCCCCACGTCTCGCGTCTGAGACGTGGGATGCGAACGCATCCGCACCGCAGAACATGATCGTAGCCCGCACCTTCTCCAAGGCCTACGGCCTCGCCAACCTGCGCGTCGGCCTTCTGGCGGGCTCTGCAGACCTGATGCAGCACATGCGCAAGGCCTGCTCGCCCTACAACGTCAACGGCGTTGCCCTGGCCGCGGTCGCTGCCAGCATCGACGATACCGAGTACATCGACTGGTACGTAGATCAGATAAAGACAGGCCGCGCCCGCATCGAAAAGGCGCTGAGCAACATGCGCGTGCCGCACTGGCCCTCGCACGCGAACTTTGTGCTGATGCACATCGGCCCCCGCCACAAGGAACTGATCGACGCCATGCGCGCACGGGGCGTGCTGCTGCGCGACCGTTCCAGCGACCCCGGCCTCGCGGGCTGCGTGCGCATCACCGTCGGCGTGGAAGACCAGGTGGACACCGGTATTGCCGCCCTGCGAGACTCGCTGGCAGCCATGGGCTGGACGCCCGCCGAAGTGAACAAGCCCGAGCAGCAGCCCAAGGAGACACCCGAGTATGAGTAATTCCGAAAACGCCAGCGACCTGCATTTACCCGTAGGCGTCGTGCAGGAACTGGAAGCAGGGATGGACCGCGGCTCGCTCTCTGAGGGCACATCCACGCAGAACGGTTCTGCTGCGCTGGAAGCAGGCACGGAACAGCATACCCAGGCCGCGCCGGAGAACCTGAAGTCAAAGGGTGCCCCACGTCTCGCACCTGAGACGTGGGAGTCCAACGCGCGCACCGCCACCATCGACCGCAACACCACCGAAACGAAGATCAAGCTTGCCCTGAACCTCGACGGCCAGGGCACGTACAACATCCGCACCGGCATCCGCTTTTTCGACCACATGCTGGAGTTGTTCACGCGCCACGGCGGCTTCGATCTCGACCTCCACTGCAACGGCGATCTGGACGTGGACCAGCACCACACCGTGGAAGACGTGGGCATCGCGCTGGGCGAGGCCTTCGACAAGGCGCTGGGCGACAAAAAAGGCATCCTGCGCGCGGGCTACTTCGTCATGGCCATGGACGAGACGCTGGCCGTCGCCGCCATCGACCTTTCAGGCCGCACCGGCTACGTGGTGGACGACGAGGTCAACGTGCCGCTGGTCGGCGACTTCCAGACCGAACTGGTCACCGACTTCTTCGACGGCTTTGCCCGCGGTGGCCGCTGCAATGTCCACGTCAAAACCATGTACGGCCGCAGCAACCACCACAAGATCGAAGCCATCTTCAAAGCCTTCGCACGCGCCCTGCGCGGAGCGGTAAGCCGCGACGAACGCATGAAGGATTTGCTGCCTAGTACTAAGGGTTTGCTATGAGCAGAAAATCACTGGAGGCGAGAGCAATAGTCATTGCTTCGCTTATGCTCCCCTTGTTTACCTGTAAGTCAGCCGCGCAGAGCGCGAGAGATTACTACCAAGAGTTGTACAAAGCAGGTGGACTTGATCGCATGGCTGACGTATACGCTTGCTTCGATGACGATCCGGCTAACGAGAACTTCTTCATCTTTAGCAAGAGCGATGTGGTGCGAGACTTTCTTGCTGAGAACGGTGGGTTAATCAAACTTCCAAAGGCGGAACAAGCGGCTCTGAAGAAGGGTTTTCTAATCACGCGAGGCTATAACAAGGGTATTCCGTTCTCTGGGGAGGACAACTACAACAGGGATGGCGACAGTTGGATCACCGACAGATTCAACTTCGACAAGAAATTTCTAGGTCGTATGCGGTTGGACATAGCTTGGGCGACCCTACGCTACAAGCGGAGTGTAGAGGTGTTGAACCCAAACGGCAGTCTAAAAACAGCAGTTCCCCGCTTTGGTAGATGTGAAAGGATTCCCTCGCAAGTCCAGCAGAAAGCTGACTGATATTTCAGAGCACATGAACTCTAAAAGCAAACCATGATCCAGGTCATTGACTACAAAGCGGGCAATCTTACCAGCGTCGTCAAGGCGCTGCGCTACCTCGGTGCGGAGACGCATGTGACGCAGTCGCCCGACGAGGTGCGTGGAGCCGACAAGATCGTGCTGCCCGGCGTCGGTCACTTCCGCGCGACGCAGCTGCTGCACGACCTGCAACTGACCGAGGCCACGCGCGAGGCGATTGCGCACGGCGTGCCGTTCCTGGGCATCTGCGTGGGTCTGCAGTGGCTCTACGAGGGCTCCACCGAGGCGGAGAGCACCGACGGCCTGTGCCACTACGGCGGCCGCTGCGAGCGCTTCCCTGCGACCTACAACGGAGCCGACCTGAAGAGCCCGCACGTCGGCTGGAACTCGCTCGAAGACATCCAGCAAGACTCGCGGCTGCTGCGCGGCATCGCCCGCGGCAGCTTCGTTTATTACACCCACTCGTGGCGCGCCCCAGTGGACGCCTACACCGCCGCCACCACACACTACGGCGGTCCGTTCACGGCAGCCGTCGAGCGCGACAACGTGATGGGCGTGCAGTTCCACCCGGAGAAGTCCGGGGATACTGGATTGCGGTTGCTACGTAACTTTGTGGAGTTGTAAGTGCTGACAAAACGCATCATCGCCTGCCTGGACGTACGCGGAGGCCGCGTCGTAAAAGGCATTCAGTTTGTCGATATCGTCGATGCCGGTGACCCCGCCGAACTGGCGCATCGGCATGCCGCCGCGGGTGCGGACGAAATTGTGCTGCTGGACATTACGGCCACGCACGAGGGACGGGGCACACTGATCGACACGGTAAAGCGCACCGCCGAAAGATTGTTCATCCCGTTTACCGTGGGTGGCGGCATCCGGAGCGCGGAGGACGCGGCGGCGGTGTTCGACGCAGGCGCGGACAAGGTCAGCATCAACTCGAGCGCCATCGCACGGCCGGAACTGATCGGCGAGATCGGCAGCAGCTTCGGAGCGCAGGCAGTGATCGTTGCCATCGACGCCAAGCGAAACCCTGATTCAAGTGATCCCATTGGCGACGCCGAAGTCTACGTCAGCGGAGGCCGCAAGCCGACCGGCCTGCGGGTGGTCGAGTGGGCGCGCGAAGCCGAGCAGCGTGGTGCAGGCGAGATCCTGCTGACCAGCATGGATTCTGACGGCAGGCGCACCGGCTTTGATGATGTGCTAACCGCAGCCGTGTCGCAGGCGGTACAGATCCCGGTGATTGCCAGCGGCGGTGCAGGTAATGC
>CAXTFT010000034.1:27358-28157 GCA_964243585.1 uncultured Terriglobus sp. | reverse complement strand
CAGCGGCAGATCGCATCGGCGTCAGCGAGCAGGTGTCCCGCGTGCGCGCAGACACACAGCGTGCTTTTTACCAGGCGCTTGCCATGCAGCAAACCACTGCCGTTCGGCGGCAGATGGTGCAGCTGGCAACGGATTCGGTCGAAACGGCGCACCAGCTTGCAAACCTTGGACAAGCCGATGCGCCCGACGTGCTGCAGGCGGAGGTCGAACTGGAGCAGGCACGCATTGACCTGGTCGACGCACAGCGGGAGTACCTGCAGCGCTTCGCCGTGCTGGCAGCGGCGTCCGGTCAGCCTGGGCTGCTGCCCAGTCCTCTCGCGGGCCAGCTGGATCAGGTGCCCGATTTCAATGCGGACGAAGCTGTGGCAAAAGTGCTGGCCGAAAGTCCCACACTCTCGCGTGCGGAGCAGGAAGTCCGCGTGGCCGAAGCAGAGGTGAAGCAGTCCCGCCGCGAGCCGGTGCCCGACCTGAAGGTGCAGGCCGGTGAGTGGTACAGCGGTGACCGGCTGGACGGCACGAACAAGGCTGCGGGCTGGATGAGCTTCGCACAGGTAGGCGTCGAGCTGCCGCTGTGGAATCGAAACCAGGGCAACACCGGCGCGGCCAGGGCTGACGTCACCAAGGCACAGGCTGAGGTGGTTCGTACAAGACTCATGCTCAAGCAGCAGGCGGAGCCGCTGGCGCAGGGCTATCTATCCGCGCGCTTTCAGGCTGACCGTTACCGCACGCAACTGCTGCCACGCGCTCGTCGGGCTTATGAACTCTACAGCCTGAAGTATCAGCAAATGGCTGCCGCATA
>CAXTFT010000034.1:10882-27348 GCA_964243585.1 uncultured Terriglobus sp. | reverse complement strand
CAGCTCATCCCGCGGGCGCAGCGCGCATACGATCTCTATGGGATGAAATATCAGCAGATGGCCGCGGCTTACCCCCAGGTGCTGCTGTCGCAGCGCACCCTGTTCAACCTGCAGATTTCCTATCTCCACGCGCTGGAGATGGTATGGATCAACGCGGTGGGCCTGCAGAACTACACGCTCTCCGGCGGCCTGAACCAGCCCATGAGGGCGGAGACGAACGACATGACCGGGATGCGCAACGGGGGTGGAGAATGAGCACGATGACAGCTCCCACGGAAGAGATCAAGCAGAAAGATCCGGTCTGCGGCATGATGGTACTGCCCACAAAGGCCGCCGGATCGGTAGAGCATGAAGGCCATCGTTACTACTTCTGCGGCAAGGGCTGCGTGACGAAGTTCGAGGCCGATCCGCAGAAGTACCTTGCTCCTGCCCTGCCCTCTGCCCCGCCTACAGCGGCGGAGCATGCTGCTGAGTACATCTGCCCCATGGATCCCGAAGTCAGCCAGCGCGGCCCGGGCAGCTGCCCAAAGTGCGGCATGGCACTGGAACCGGCGACCGTTAGCGTGTCGACGAAGACCGAGTACACCTGCCCGATGCATCCGGAGATCGTCCAGGACAGCCCGGGCGACTGCCCGAAGTGCGGCATGGCGCTGGAGCCGCGCGCAACTGCAATCGAGGAGGGGAATCCAGAACTTGACAGCATAACCCGGCGGCTGTGGATCGCATCTGGCTTCACCCTGCCACTGCTCGCGATTATGGTGGCAGAGATGCTCCCGTCAATGCCTCTGCAGCGACTGCCTGCGTCGGCCCTGGCGTGGATCGAGTTCGCGCTGGCGACCCCCGTGGTGTTGTGGTGCGGATGGCCCTTCTTTGTGCGGGCGTGGCAGTCAGTCAAGAACCGCAGCGGCAACATGTTTACACTGATCGGTCTCGGCACGGGCGTCGCTTACACCTACAGCCTGGTGGCGACGGTTGCGCCACACCTGTTTCCTGCCACGGCGCAGGACGGGCGTGGTATGCCAGCGCTGTACTACGAGCCTGCAGCGGTCATTATTGCGCTGGTCCTGCTGGGACAGGTGCTGGAACTGCGTGCGCGCTCCCAGACCGGGTCGGCCCTGCGCGCGCTGCTGCAACTGGCTCCGCGCACGGCACTGAAGCTGACCGACTGCGGCCATGAGAAAGACACACCGCTGGCACAGATCAAGGCGGGCGACCGCTTGCGCGTGCGTCCCGGAGAAAAGGTGCCGGTGGATGGCGTGGTGCTGGACGGTCACAGTTCCGTCGACGAATCGATGGTCAGTGGTGAGCCGATGCCCGTCGAGAAGACCGCCGAGGCAAAAGTCATCGGCGGCACGGTGAACGGCACCGGCAGCTTTGTGATGCGGGCAGAGCATGTTGGCGCAGACACGCTGCTGGCGCAGATCGTGCAGATGGTTTCGTCTGCGCAACGCACGCGCGCACCCATTCAGCGCGTGGCGGACCGGGTAGCCTCGTACTTTGTCCCAGCGGTGCTGCTTGCCGCCATGCTGGCCTTTGTCGCATGGTTTGTCTTGGGGCCTCAACCCCGGCTGGCGCACGCACTGGTCAGCGCCGTGGCCGTGCTGATCGTGGCCTGCCCGTGTGCGCTTGGCCTCGCAACGCCCATGGCAATCATGGTGGGTACAGGGCGCGGCGCGGGCACGGGCGTCCTGGTGCGCAGTGCGGAGGCGCTGGAGCGCTTCGGCCAGGTGAATACGCTGCTGATCGACAAGACCGGCACACTGACCGAGGGCAAACCGAAGGTGTCGGCGGTGCTGCCGCAACCGGGCTTTGCCGAGGACGAACTTCTGCAGCTTGCCGCCAGCCTGGAACGATCCAGCGAACACCCGCTGGCTGCCTCCCTGGTGCGCGCAGGTCAGGAACGAGGCCTTGCCATGCTGGATGTGCAGGGCTTCACGTCAGAGCCGGGCAAGGGGGTCTTAGGCAGGGTCGGTGATCGGCAGATCGCGGTTGGCAATGCTGCCTTGTTACAGGGCGTCGGAGCCGATGTGACAGCGTTAGAGAAGGCTGCCGAAGCGCAGCGCGCCATGGGCGAAACGGTCACGTTCATAGCGATTGATGGGATGGCCACGGGTGTGCTTTGCATCGCCGATGCCATCCGCGATTCGGCAGGAGATACCATTCGCGAACTAAGGGCCTCGGGCATGGATGTCGTCATGCTGACGGGGGACAACGAAATCACCGCAAGGGCCGTTGCGGACAGCCTAGATTTGCGGTTCGTCGCTGGCGTCCTGCCGGCGGGCAAGGCAGACGTGGTACGCGAGTACAAGTCAAAAGGCCGCACGGTAGCTATGGCCGGTGATGGCGTCAACGATGCGCCCGCGCTCGCCGCTGCCGACGTGGGCGTTGCCATGGGCACGGGAGCCGACGTTGCCATGCAATCCGCAGGCTTGACGCTGCTGCACGGCGACCTGCGGGCCATCCTGCGTGCACGCAGGCTCAGCCAGGCGACAGTGCGGAATATCCGGCAGAACCTGTTCTTCGCCTTCGGCTACAACGCGCTGGGTGTGCCACTGGCTGCGGGCGTGCTTTACCCACACTTCGGTATCCTGCTCAGCCCGATGATTGCGGCGGCTGCGATGAGTCTCAGTTCGGTGTCGGTCATCGGCAACGCGCTACGACTGCGGACGGTTAAGCTCTGATCCATCCTCTTCAGGTTCAGAGTCTTCGGTCGGTTCGACAACCTTGGCGCGAAGCGGGAGCGAACCATCGTCGTCCGCGCCGATGCGACCGCCCTTGCGCAGTTCGACCTTTTGCGACTGGTAGATGCCGCTGTTGCCGGAGAACAGGTAGCTGAAGATGCAGGCCACGCCGGCGAACGCACCAGCCTCTGCACCAAACAGTTCCATGGCCATCAACGTCGACGCGATGGGCGTGTTTGCCGCGCCTGCAAAGACACCCACAAAGCCCAGGCCGGCCAGCAACGGGGTAGGCAGCGGCAGGATATAGCCGAGTGCATTGCCGAGCGTGGCACCGATGAAAAACAGCGGCGTGACCTCGCCGCCCTTGAATCCGGAACCGAGCGTGACCACCGTGAACAGGAATTTGCCGATCCAGTCGTGCGCGGGCTGCGGGCCGGTAAAGGCGGCCTCGATCCCCTTGTCGCCGAGGCCAATGTACTTTGTGCTGTGAATGGTCCACACGCCCAGCGCGACTACGATGCCACCCACGAAGGGCCGCAGCGGAGTCCACGCGATGTACTTGCGAAACAGGTCTGCGATGGAATGGGCCGACCGTGCAAACGCCATGGCGACAAGGCCAAAGATCGCTCCTGCGAGCGCTGCGATGAGCAGCCCTTTCACGTCAATATCGGGAATAAACAGGATATCGATAGAGCCGTGCACGATGCCCCAGTCGTGGGTGGTCAGGTTGCCGGTAAACGCGGCAACGATGCACGGTACCAACGCCTCATAGCTGACTGCGCCGATGGCCAGCACCTCAAGACCGAACACGGTACCGGCCAGCGGCGTACCAAAGACCGAGGCAAAACCGGCGGAGATGCCGCACATTAGCAGGATGCGTCGCTCCACCACAGACATGCGGAAGGGGCGGCCCAATTGGTCGGCCAGCGACGCCCCCGTCTGCACGGCAGTGCCCTCGCGCCCGGCGGAACCGCCGAAGACGTGTGTCATGAATGTTCCAAACAGGATGAGGGGAGTCAGCCGCAGAGGTACGGTCTGGTGCGGGTCATGCACCTCGTCGATGATGAGATTGTTGCCACGCTCCAGGTCTGACCCCAGGTACTGGTACAGCATGCTGACCAGCAGGCCCGCGACAGGCAGCAGTGCAATCAGCCAGATGTGCGCTTCGCGAATGCGGGTGGCAAGGTTCAGCGACCAGATCAGCAGCGCAGATGCAGTGCCCGCCATCATGCCGGTCAGCACCGCAATGGGCACCCAGCGCAGCAGGTATCGTACGACGGAGAGGAAGTCTTTAAGGGGATTGTCAGGCGGCGATTCAGACATACGTTCTCCTAGGACTGAATAGGAGTCATCAGCAGCGACAGGGGTCGCGTGCGGTTTGGGCGGAACCCCATCGCCACGGGGTTGGTACTTCTCAAGCTTACACTCGGTGGCTTGATGGGCAGCGCATGATGCCGTGCCTATTTACTCTGAGAGAGTGACCTTGGTTCCCACGCCCGGCAGCGAAGTGCGGCAGCACGCCACAACTGGCCCCGCCCTGCAGCGGTACACGCGGGAGTTTCGGCTGGTTGCCGCGTGCCTGCATTGGCCGCTGGGTGATGCAGAACTGCATGCCGTGGCCGAGGCATGGGAGGCCGTGCAGGATTGGGACCACCTGCTGCGCGTTGCAACCCGGCACCGGGTGCTGGGCCTGGTGGCGCGCGCTCTGCATCAGGCGGGTTGCAGACTGCCCGCACCCTTTGCAGCCAGCTTGCAGAGCGTGTCGTTGCAGGCAGCGAGGCAGGCTATGTCACTCTCGGTAGAGTCGCTGCGATTGAACAGCCTGCTATCTGACGTCAGCGTGGACGCGCTATTTCTCAAGGGTTCGGCGCTGGCGAAGCTGGCCTATGGCGATGTTTCCGTGCGCCATGCCAAGGACATCGACCTGCTGGTACCCGAGACGTCCGCGGAAAGGGCCATGCTTGCGCTGAAAGAGGGCGGCTACGTCCCACTGTTCGATCTAGATGCCACTCCCGCCAACCGGCGTGACCTATGGTTCCGCTATGCAAAGTCAATGGACTGGGTCCATCCCGCGCTGGGTCTGCAGCTTGAGTTGCACTGGCGTCTGACCGATCTCTCTGTCCTGAAAAGCGCTTTTGGCTTGCACGAAAGACAGCGCGTTGCCCTGACAGGTGGGCGCGCGCTCAACACGCTGGAACCCGACCTGTTGCTGGCCTACCTGTGCGTGCACGGCGCGTCGCACGGCTGGATGCGGCTGAAATGGCTGGCCGACGTATACGCCCTGCTGCCGCACGGTGATGGTGAAGTCGAACCGGCGTACGAACGTCTGCTGAAGCTGGGAGCGGGCCGGTCGGCGGGGCAGGCCCTGCTGCTTTGTCACGACCTGCTGCAACTGCCGCTGCCACAGCACCTGCTGAAACGGCTGGAGGGCGACGCCACGCTGCAAATTCTGCGGCGGTCTGCGCTGCGGCTGCTGGCGCGGGGAGGAGAGGTCAACGAAGTCGAGGACCTGCCCTTTGGCACCACGTCTGTCTACCTGTCGCGACTGATGCTGGGCAGTGGACCCCGCGCCTTGGCTTCAGAATTCAGCACCTGGGGCTACCGCCCGGACGAACTGCTGAAGACGCGCCTTCCACGTTCCCTGCTGTTCCTGTTTCCACTGGTGCGCCTGGGTTCGTGGCTGGGGGGGAGGGTGCGGCACGGGGGCCGCTCGCCGCATACCCGCTAAGGCAGCCACAGACCTGTTATCCCGCAACGAAGCGGCAGATTTATTCGCTTCTGGAGCAGCGTTAGTTCGGGTGCTCCGTCGATTTGATGAACAATGCCACGTCGTCATGAAACTTCTTCAGGATGTCTTCGCGCACGTAGATCATGTGCCCTGCCTCGTAGTAGTTGTAGCTGATGTTCGACTGCAGCGCCTTTGGAATAGGCAGGTGATGCATCTCGTAGATACCCTCGAAGTAGGGCGTCGCCAGATCGTAGTAGCCGCCCGCCAGCATGATCTTCATCTTCGGGTTGAGCTTCATCCGATAGGCAAGATCCGGCATGACATTTGCGCCCGTCTCCACTGTGCCAGCACCGCCGCCCCCACCCGCACCCCGGCCCGGCGGACGATGTGTCAGGTTCCAGGAGAACTCGCCACCATCGCGTGCGGACAGCAGGTAGGTGTCTTGCGTGGCGTACTTCATGTCGTTGTGCAGGTAGCTGTTGATGGCCGTGTTCCAGGCCGACGTGATGGCGTCGCTCTGCGGGTCATAGCTTGTGCTCTGGCTGAGCGGGTCGATGTCAGGGCCAGCGTAGCGGCTGTCGAGCCGGCCAGTGGAGACGCCTTCATCGGCGCGCAGTTGTTTGGAGAACTCACCGCCATTAACGCGGAGGTCGGCTTTCAGGATGTAATCGGTCGGCAGCCCGATGTAGCCGTGCAGCTTCTCCGCGACGGCGCGCTTTTGCACATCGCTGATCTCGCTGCCCTGCAGCAGCGCCGTCATGTACTCGCCAAGAGCGTACTTCTCGACTTCGGCGAGAAAAGGTTTGAGCGCGGGTGGCTGCGTCGGCAGCTTGTGATGGAACCACGCAGTAGCCGCCATGGTGGGCAGTGCCAGCGCATATGCCTGATCGACGCCGGGGTTGGCCTGCGGTCCGTCCACGCTGTTATCGAAGCTGAGGATCTGCGACAGCAGAATAATCCCGTTCAGGTCGACGCTGCGCAGATCAGCGGCAAGCACCGCGGAGCGCGGCGTACCGTAGCTCTCGCCAAACAGGTACTTGGGCGAGTTCCAGCGGTTGTACTTCGAGAGGAAGCGCCGAATGAAGCGTTCAAAGGCATGACCATCAGCGTCGATGCCGTAGAACGCCTCACTTTTGTTCTTGCCGAAGGTGCGGCTCAGGCCGGTACCCGGGGCGTCAATGAAGACAAGGTCGCTTACGTCCAGCAGCGAATCGTCGTTGTTCACGATCTGATACGGTCCTGCGGTCTGGTGCTGCGTGTCGGGCGTCACAATGCGCTTGGGTGCGAAGGTGCCCATGTGCAGCCACATGGTGGGCGATCCCGGGCCACCATTAAAGATGAAGGTGATGGGCCTGCTCGTCTCGGCAGCGTCTTTCTTGAAATATGCCGCATAAAACATGCGCGCGGTGGGCGGCGCTTCTTCGGTTGGCTTAATGCCGGAGTCGGGCAGCGGCTTGCCATCAAAGCCCAGCGTTGCATCCTGCGGATCGGTTCCGGCAACCGTGATGGTCCCGGCCACGGCGCGGTACGCGATAGTCTGACCGCCAGCCCTGACCGTGCCTTCCGTCACCGAGTCCGGCACCATGGCAGGGATAGCGGCAGGACCGGCAGGATTTTTCGCGGGTGCGTCCGTCGCCTTTGGAGATTGCGGTTCCTGCGCCGGCATGGCTGTGGCAGCGAGCAAAGTGGCACCTAGCAGCGACACCGCGGCAGAACGAACCCGAAGTCCTGGAAACATGAACGACCTCTAAATCTGGATAAACCGACTATACGACACCGCTAACCCGGATTCGGTTCGCGTTAGCGGAGACTCTGCGCGAAACGCGTTGCCGAGTCATGATGTACGCGCTTAGCATGCGGTGCAGAACGGAATCAGATGAAACGCGCTTTTCTATTGCCTGTCGTCTTTGTGACCTATAGCCTGGCCTACCTGGATCGCGCGAACTTCGGCTTCGGGGCGGCGGCGGGCCTGGCGCAAACACTACACATCACCGACAAGCAAACAGCGCTGCTGGGCGCGTTCTTTTTCCTGGGCTACTTTGCCTTCCAGGTGCCGGGCATGCTGCTGACACGGCGTGTCTCACCGTCGAAGCTGGTCTTCTGGATGCTGCTGATCTGGGGCAGTCTGGCTGCACTGACGGGCATAGTACAGACCTACACAACGCTTGCCATCGTACGATTTCTGCTGGGTGTGTCGGAGTCGGTCATCTTTCCCGCCATGCTGCTGCTGCTGACGCGTTGGTTCACGCGAGCAGAGCGGTCCCGATCGAACACCGTCCTGCTCCTGGGCAATCCCGTCACGGTGCTTTGGATGTCCATCATCACCGGCTTCCTGATCCAGCGCTTTGGCTGGCAGATCACCTTCATTATTGAAGGTTTACCGGCGGTTGTCTGGGCGTTCTGCTGGGTCCTGCTGATGAAGGACCGGCCCACGGATGCGCCCTGGATGGACCCGGCGGATGCACGCGCGTTGGAGGCAGAGATCGCTGCGCAACGACCGGTGTTGGCATCGGACGACTCCGAAGGCCAGCGGCTGGTGAAGGTGCTGCTGAGCGGGCGCGTCCTGCTGATCTCGCTTCAGTACTTCCTGTGGAGCATTGGCGTGTATGGCTTTGTGCTGTGGCTGCCGGCGATTGTGCGGCGCGGTGCGGCACTCTCCATGGGCAGCACGGGGCTGCTGTCTGCAGTGCCATACGTGTCTGCCATTGCGCTGATGTTGTTCGTCTCCCAGGGGTCCGACCGTACCATGCTGCGCCTGCCCTATATCTGGCCGTTACTCTTTGTCGCGGGCGCGGCGATGTTGGGCTCGTTTGCCTCCGGGAGCTTCGCGGTGTCGTTCGGCTGCCTGATGATTGCGGCTGCCACCATGTACGCACCCTATGGTCCGTTCTTCGCGCTGCTGCCGGAGTATGTACCCAAGCACCTGACCGGCGAGACGTTTGCCATGGTAAATGCCAGCGGTGCGCTGGGCGGATTTGTTGGTAGCTACGCAGTGGGAGCGCTAACTGCTGCAACGGGCAACCACCGTGCAGGCGACCTGCTGCTGTCGCTCTCGTTGATTGCGGCAGCGGGATTGACGCTGCTGTTCCCAAAGGTAGAATCGCCTTCCGCTAACGTCACGGTGCAGCATGCCTGAGATGGCGCTACTCGCTTCCCTGCTGGAAACCGACGCCTCTGACTACAGCGGCACACGGACGCACGCGCCCGGTCCTGAAGGCACACTGCCCATCACGGCAGAGATGCTGCTGACCGCGCCCAGTGGCGACCTGTTCGGCCTGACGCAGAACGCGGGCATGGGTTGGGAACCGGGACGCCTGCTGGACCCGGAGTTCCTGATCCTAAGTACGCATGGCGGCGTGCGCGCGGCAGATGGAACGCCCATTGCGTTGGGCTTTCACAGCGGCCACTGGGAAGTCGGCCTGCTGGTGGCAGAAGCGGCACGGCAGTTCCGCTCGCTGCATGCGACGCCCTTTGCCGGTGCCTGCACCGATCCGTGCGATGGACGCACGCAGGGCACGGCGGGCATGCTGGATTCACTGCCCTACCGCAATGACGCGGCCATGGTGTTGCGCCGCCTCATGCGTTCGCTGCCCACTCGCCGCGGCGTGCTGGGCGTTGCCACCTGCGACAAGGGCCTGCCCGCGATGTTGATGGCGCTCGCCTCGGGCGGAGTGCTGCCCGGCATTCTGGTGCCTGGCGGTGTGACGCTACTGCCAGACAGCACACCAGAGCGCCCAAGCGAAGATGCAGGCAAGGTGCAGACCATCGGCGCACGCTACGCGCAGGGCGAGATCACGCTGGACTATGCCGCGGACATCGGTTGCCGGGCCTGTGCAAGCCCGGGCGGTGGATGCCAGTTTCTGGGGACTGCTGCGACGGCGCAGGTGGTGGCTGAGGCACTTGGGCTGTCGCTGCCGCACGCCGCGCTGGCACCCTCGGGTGAGCCGGTCTGGCTGCGGGCTGCCGCGCAATCGGCACGTGCGCTGCTGCGCATGTCGCAATTGGGCATGGGCACCCACGACGTGCTGACCGACGCTGCCGTCCGCAACAGCATGGTGCTGCACGCGGCGTTTGGCGGGTCGACCAACCTGCTGCTGCACATCCCGGCGATTGCCCACGCGGCGGGGCTGAAACGGCCTTCTGTCGAGGATTGGGTGGCTGTAAACCGTGCCGTACCGCGACTGGTAGATGCCCTGCCGAATGGTCCTCGCGGCTTCGCTACCGTGCAGGTCTTTCTGGCGGGCGGCGTGCCGGAAGTCATGCTGCACCTGCGCCGTGCCGGCCTGCTGGACACTTCCGTCCGGACAGTCACGGGGGAAACGCTGGACGCAAATCTGGACTGGTGGGAGGCGAGCGAACGGCGCGCGGTGATGCGGGAACGGCTGCGCACGCTCAACGGTGCTGATCCGAACGAGGTGATCATGTCGCCGGACCTTGCCCGGTTCAAAGGTCTTACCGCGACCGTCTGCTTCCCTGCCGGCAATCTTGCACCGGAGGGCAGTGTGATCAAGAGCACGTCCATCGATCCGTCGCTGATCGACGAGTCGAACTGCTATCGCCACACCGGCCCGGCACGGGTGTTCGTTACGGAAGCTGCGGCCATTGCGGCCATCAAGCAAGGACAGGTTGGGCATGGCGATGTGATCGTGTTGATCTGCGGCGGACCGCTCGGCGCGGGCATGCAGGAGATTTACCAGGTCACCTCCGCGCTCAAGAACCTGCCCTTCTGCAAGCACGTCGCGGTACTAACGGATGCGCGCTTTTCGGGTGTCTCAACCGGTGCGTGCGTTGGTCATATTTCACCGGAAGCACTGGCAGGCGGACCCATCGGCAAGGTGCTCGAAGGCGACCTGCTTGAAATCGTAGTAAACCGCACAGATCTACATGCGACTGTCGATCTGGTGGGCGAAGGCATTGAGACGTTTTCCGCGTCTGAGGGTGCGTTGCGGCTTGCGAAACGCAATCTGCGGACCGACCTGGCACCCCATCCCGAGCTACCGAACGACACCCGCTTGTGGGCCGCGATGGTGCAGGCGTCCGGCGGCATCTGGGGCGGTTGCGTGTACGACGCAGACAGCATCGTGAACACACTCGCGCTTGGCGCGGCGCGGCGGAACAAGGAGAACCCATGAAGCTCTACAAGACACGGCACGGCATCTTTGCCACACGCGAGGACAACGCCACATGGCACCGCGTCTTCGCCGAAAGCTGGGACGAACTGGTGTGCAGCAGCGACCTGCACGCACGCGTTCGCACCAGCCTGGACGCGGACTCAGTCGATGCTCCCGCGCCAGCCGACCTGCTGCCGCCCATTGGCGAGCAGGAAGTATGGGCCGCCGGCGTGACGTACTACCGCAGCCGCAGCGCCCGTATGGAAGAGTCAAAGGAAGCAGGCGGCGGCACCTTTTACGACCGCATCTACGAGGCCCAGCGGCCCGAGCTTTTCTTCAAGGCCACGGCACGCCGCGTCGTCGGTCCGGGCGCACAGGTCCGCATCCGCACCGATGCCACGTGGTCTGTACCGGAACCGGAGTTGACGCTGCTCATCAACCCGGCGGGCGACATTGTCGGCTACACCATTGGCAACGACATGAGCTCGCGCGACATCGAGGGCGAAAACCCACTCTACCTTCCGCAGGCCAAGGTTTACGACGGCTCGTGCGCTATCGGCCCATGCATCCTGCTTGTGAATGAACCGTTGCCGAAGTCGACAACCATAAGCGTGCGCATTCAGCGCGCCGGGCAGACCGTCTCTACCGGCGATACGACGCTTGCCGAACTGAAGCGCGACACCCGCGAGCTGGCCAGCTACCTGTACCGCGACAACACGTTTCCGCAGGGTGCGCTGCTGATGACGGGCACCGGCATTGTGCCCGGCGACGACTTCACCTTGAACCACGGAGATCTGATCGAGATCACCATCCAGGGCATCGGGACACTGAGTAACATCGTCGCCTGATCCTTCTTACACGTTGGCCAGCGCCTGCACATCCCGCCACACGCCATCATCGACTTCAATGCCTTCGCGACCCTGCCGCTCGCGCCTGCGGGCAGCACCCTCCCCCGGAAATTCCGGTGTGTGACCTGCCTCATCCGGTGTGGAGGCATGCACGTAATCCACAATGCTGTCGGCAATCTGCGCGGTCGCTGCATCGCCACCCAGCTTCTTCGGGTCGATGGCGATAAAGACCTGCGAACATCCCACGCAGCTGCCCAGCTTCAACGCGTCGATGCCGTTGGTCGGCAGCCCTTCGGACAGCACGGCAGCTAGCACATCCAGCAGGATGGCAAAACCCGAGCCCTTCCAGAAACCCATGGGCAGGATGCGCTGTGACTGTTCGATGGGGCCAGGCTCATCCGTCAGTTTGCCGTCTGCATCGAAACCGCCGGGATACGGCAGCCGCTCGTCCTTAAGACGTGTGACCTGCAGCTTGCCATAGGCGTATTGGGACATGGCCATGTCCAACACCACCGGGCCACCCGGCCGGGGAACCGCCATGATGAAGGGGTTATTACCGACCCGTACATCGCGCCCGCCCCACGCAGGCATGCACGACTCGGTGTTGGTCCACGCGATCAGGATGTAGCCGCGCTGCGCCGCATGCCAGCCATAGCTGCCGCCGCGCATCCAGTGATTTGTATTGCGCAAACCGAGCAGTGCGATGCCATGCTCGGCAGCCATGTGCATGGCACGGTCCGTACACCACAATGCATTCAACACACCCGGCGCACGCTGCCCGTCATACACCTCCAGCGCGCCGAACTGCCGCACCAACTCAGGCTTTGCGCCAAGACTAATCCAGCCTCGGTGAATGAAATCCACAAAGCGAGGTACCCGGTTGATGCCGTGCGAGGTAACGCCATCCAGCGTGGATTCGGCATGGATGCGCGCGCAGGTTTGCGCGTCCACGTCAGCCATTCCGGCCTTCCCGAAGGCCCTATGAATTGTCTGCTGCAACTCCTCGAAACGAATGCGTGCCAACAGCCCTCCTGAATTCCAAGGTGACAAGGGATGGATTGAGGATACGACGTGTCGCGGGTCCTCCTAGAGCGGGAACACGGTTGCGGATACACTGGGGCGATTGCTCCATGCCGCGGAGCCTGAAGGAACGAATGAGCACCCGTGACCTGCTTCTCACAAAAATTCTGCGCGTCCGCACCATCGACCTTCGCTTTCCTACTTCGCGCTTCTCCATCGGCTCCGACGCCGTGAACAAGGACCCGGACTACTCCGCCGCGTACTGCGTCCTCGAGACAGACGGCGAGCATGAGGGCCACGGCCTGACCTTCACACTGGGCCGCGGCACGGAGCTCTGCGTCACCGCAATCGAGTTTCTTTCGCGCTTCCTTGTTGGCCGCTCACTCGCGGAAATCACGTCAGATATGGGCAGCTTCGTCCGCCAACTCAGCGGCGATACGCAGTTCCGCTGGATCGGTCCGGACAAAGGTGTGATCCATCTCGCCGCAGCGGCACTGATCAATGCTGTTTGGGACCTGTGGGCAAAGATAGCAGGGAAACCTGTCTGGCGGCTGCTGGCCGACATGTCGCCCGAACAGATCGTGTCATTGATCGATTTCACTTACATTGACGATGCACTGTCACCTGCTGAAGCGCTTGAGCTTCTTTCACGCAACGCGCCGACGCGCGGAGAACGTATTGCGCTGCTGCAGAACAAGGGCCTGCCTGCCTACACGACCTCAGTCGGGTGGTTTGGATTCAGCGACGACAAGATCAAGGCCCTTTGCGAACAAGCGTTGCGCGACGGTTGGACGCACTTTAAACTTAAGGTGGGTGGAACCGCCGAAGACGACCTGCGGCGGGGCCGCCTGGTGCGCGAAGAAATTGGGCCGAATTGCAGGCTGATGGTAGACGCAAACCAGAAGTGGGGCGTCGACGAGGCGATCGATCGCACACGGCAGCTCGCCGAACTTAATCTCTGGTGGATGGAAGAGCCGACCAGCCCGGATGACATTCTTGGGCACGCACGCATCCGGTGCGAGACTGGCGTGCGCATCGCCACTGGCGAACATTGTCACAACAAAATCATGTTCAAACAACTGCTGCAGGCTGATGCCATGGACGTCTGCCAGATCGATAGTTGCCGCGTTGCCGGGGTGAACGAAAATCTTGCCATCATCCTCATGGCGGCGAAGTTTGGCATCCCTGTCTGCCCGCATGCGGGCGGAGTGGGTCTTTGCGAGTACGTCCAGCACCTTGCTGCGTTTGACTACATCTACGCATCGGCCTCGCTGGAAGATTGGATCGTGGAATATGTGGACCACCTGCACGAACATTTTTTGACACCGGTGCGCATCCGCAACGGACACTACTTGCTGCCACCGGAGCCGGGCTATAGCATCCAGATTCGATCCGAATCGCTGCGAACCTACGCCTACCCGGAAGGCGGCTTCTGGGCAGCAGAGCGAAATCAGTAATGCTTACGGGCCATGGCATAGCTACCGTCGGAGCGGGATCCGGATCATACCCTTGAGAACTGACAGGGCAATTTGACGGGTTGCGTGAAGTAATCGTAGGCAGCCGGAACAAATTAAAGCGCGTCCATCCTGTCTGAACGTTGTTCACTAACTTTGATAGAAAACGCCGCACCTTTAGAGCAGACTGTTTACGGAATGAGACTGCAAGGCTGGGGCACTGTTGAAAGAGGGTTTATGGATGCCTAACATCCGGGAGGTGGAGCAAGCGCAAGGCTCACCTACTCAAAAGCAGGGTGACTCTTTGACAGCACAGGCCAGCATTCCCGCTGCTTCCTTTGGCATCGACATGCAACGTCTTGTTGGGCATCCGCACCTGTTTTGCCGCATGAAGCAATTGCGTGAAGGCGTATGGATCGAGCCCATTGGCAACATGACGCTACAACCTGACGGACGCGTGACAGGCTACGCCCATCCGAATGAAGGCAGTTGGATTCCATACAAGCATGGCCCCGTCAGCGCCAGCCAGGCATTTGCCTTCATTACGAGACAGAACCAGTGGATACCGAGTTCCACATGGACGCAATCTATGGGAGACATTCCCGTGGGATTTTTCTGCGATGAGCCGGAGCACCTGTCTGCTGTGCAACAACTATGTCTTATCCCGCAGACGCCACTCAACCCTGAGACAAAAATCGTTTACCTTGTTGCATCGTGCCTTCGTTTTTATCAGCGGACGCTGCCACCGCTGCTGGAGCAGATGTTTGCGGAAGGGATTCGCCCTGACCAGATCAAGGTCGTCGTGAATGGCTGCGAGGAGAACCGTGACAAGCGCATCGGCGGCGTGGATTACGCGTTTACACGCCACGACGCATGGGAATGGAGCACGCTGTACGAGGCTCCATTGCGTTGGAAGTTTAGCTACGGGTTCCTGATGCATGATACCAATGTCATCTTTCCAGGTTTTCGACGGAGCGTAGAAACCTTCAATGGGCACATTGCATGGGATCACCTTCCCGCGTCACCCCTGGCGCGCTGCTTGCTTGGCTTGTACTCGCACGCGTTCCTGCTGCGCCTGAATGGATGGCTTAGGAACACCGATCACATCGACAAGCAGAACGGGGTCCTAGCCGAAGTGGCGGCAGAACTGTTACTGCGCGCACGTTCCGTATTGGTCCTAGGCGATGCCGAGTACAACGGCATGGCTCGCGCGGCAGAATGGCGAGAACTGATCGATTACTTCAATACGGGATCGCCGAGAACAAGACGTGTCTTTCCTGCTATCAAGCTGCACAAGTTCATCCACACAGGCCCGGCCAGCGCAACCAGTCTATAAACTTCTGCGATTCACCGTTATGTATAGCACTACTCAGCAGCTTTTGCATGGGCCTACAAGTTCTGCCAGTGTTTCCATTCAGATGACCGCTGCCCGCAGCCCGTCCCAGCAGCTTGGGCAACTTGCCGCCTGCTGAGCTACCCTAACGTGAGAGATACACATGCAGAAAACGAGAATTAGCTCACTTTCCCGAAGTGGCGCGGCGCTTGCCGCAATCATCATGCTGCAGGCATGTCTTTTCCGCCAGTGCGTCGCGCAGCACATGGAAACCTCGACTTTTAATTCTGCACCAGTACGACCAAAGGAAGATGGGACAGTCGTTGCACGTGGCAAACAGGTTTACGGGCAACAGTGTCTATCCTGTCACGCTGCTGACCTGCGCGGTAGTGAGCAAGGACCAAACATCCTGCGGTCACAAACTTCGTTAACCGATTACCATGGCGAGAATCTGGTTCCAACCATGCTGGGCAAGGTACCTGGGCTGGAATCGCACAAATATCCCCTCACCACGGACGATGCAAATGCCGTAGCCGCATACATTCGCACTGTCGTTACGCAAATTGGCAGCCAAGGCCGTGCCCCTGGAGACAGCACAAAAAATCCTAATATCCTGGTGGGCGATGCGGATCGTGGAAAGCAGTACTTCGCTTCGAAATGTGCAAGTTGCCACTCTGTGGATGACATGAAGGGGATTGCAACCAAGCTTTCCAGCCCTAAGACGCTGCAGGCTGCGTGGATCCGTGGTACTCACCTTGGCAAGCCCGCTCCGCCGATTACCGTGACAGTCTCTCAGACTGGGCAGCCACCGTCGAGCGGCACACTGATTCATATCGACGACTTCCTGGTGACAATGCAAATGCCGAACGGTCAGATGCAGACAGTTCGCCGTTCCGGTTCTGTCCCCAAGGTCATTGTGAACGATCCACTAAAAGCTCATCGCAACCTGCTGCCCGGTTACACGGATGGCGATATCCATGATGTAACGGCTTATCTGGTGACCCTGAAATGATTTTGCGAAGGCTCTGCTTTCTGGCTGCTTCGGCCCTTCTTTTCCCCCCAATGAAGGCCCAGAACGTAACTCATGCCGACCTGCTGCAGCCATTGAAAGAGTCGTGGTTGACGTACAACGGCGACTATACGGCCAAACGTTACAGCGCGTTGACAGCGGTTAATCGTGCAACCGTCAAGAACCTGTCACTTGGATGGTCCGCGAAGATGGTGCCCGGTGAAGCGCCAGCTGCGCTGACTGGCTACAGCCGAGTGCGTGCCCCACTGATCACCGGCGGCG
>CAXTFT010000034.1:0-10872 GCA_964243585.1 uncultured Terriglobus sp. | reverse complement strand
CGTGACGCTGCGCATTGCGAACCGAGCTAAACGGGCGAGGGTCCCGGCGGCTTCCCTTCGGGTGGATCTCTCAAGGGCACTTACCTGCAGTCGAACGGCGTGCTCTACGTCACTATGCCAGACAACATTTGGGCGATGGACGCCCGGAGCGGCGAGACGCTTTGGCATTACTACTGGAAGACACGCGGCGGTACCCACATCGGCAACCGCGGTGTTGGTCTGCTGGGTAACTACCTGTTCATTGAGATGCCAGATAACTATCTTGTCTCGCTCGATGCAAAGACGGGCAAGGAACGCTGGCACAAGGAGTTTGCAAAAGTTGAGGGCGGCTACTTCTCTTCGGCGGCACCCGTCATCATCAAAAACCACGTGATTGTGGGCGTTGGCAATGACATGGACGCGCCAAGTACACTCAAATCCTATGATCCCGAAACAGGGGAACTGCAGTGGACGTTTTTTGTCACACCGCAAAAACTGGGCGATCCCGGGCTGGATACGTGGAAAAACCTGGATGCGGCGCGCCATGGCGGCGGCGGTACATGGGTGGCCGGATCCTATGACCCGGAGACAAATCTGTATATGTTCGGTACAGGTAATCCCACACCTTCCTGGGAGACTGGTACGCGGGGCGAAGGCGACAATTTGTTCACCTGTTCCCTGGTCGCTCTGGACGTCGATACCGGCAAGATGAAGTGGTACTTCTCCACGTCGCCACACGATACTCACGATTATGATTCGGCGCAGGTCCCCGTGCTGGTCGACGGCATGTTCAAAGGCCGCAAGCGAAAGCTGGTTGTAACAGCAGCGCGCAACGGCTACTTTTTCGTGCTGGACCGTACCACGGGTGAGCACCTGATTACCACCAAGTACGGCGACACCACGAACTGGGCTGAGGGCGTCACTCCGCAAGGAGGCCCAAAGACCAATCCCGCAAAGGATGCGGCGATCGGCGGCACACTCATCTCACCCAACTCTGGCGGCACGGTTAACTGGCAACCGCCAGCATACTCGCCGCAGACTGGCCTGCTCTACCAGTACGACTCGGAGGTTTACTCCCTTGCGTACCTGACAGATCCCGACCCTCGTGGGGGCATGGGACTGGGCGGCAAGGAGGAGGTGCCAATTGCGTCCCTGTCCAATTCTGTCGTTGGCATTGACTACACCACCGGTAAAGTTCGCTGGCGGCATGAACTCTTCTCCACTGCATTTGGCGGCGGTGGGTTGCTGGCGACCGCAGGTGGGCTGGTCTTCAGCGGTGACGGTGCCGGTAATCTGGTCGCTCTGGATGCAGCCGACGGCAAAGCTCTCTGGAGTGCGCGTGTTGGTGCGATCAGCAATGCACCGCAAACTTACATGCTGGATGGACACCAGTATGTTCTCGCAGGTGCTGGCGACACGCTGTACTCATTCTTGCTGAACTGATAAGTGCAGCGTACTACCCACGGATACTAAAGCGATGAGGCTGCGTGCTGCTCCAGTAAGTTGATATTCATGAGTCCACCATTTGCGGATCACTTGCAAATGCATTTAGCAGCATCTGATCTTCAACATCGGGGTAATTGACGCTACTACGCCATAGGACATGTGCAACGGAACTATTCCTAGTTGACTGTAGAGTAGTGCGTCAACAAGCTTTTGACGCATTCAAGGAATATGTCTAGGCGACCGCGTGTGGCCAATATTATCCATATAAGTCGTCACGTGTCAGACAAATGCTCAACATTGTTCGCGACGAGACTACCGCAACTCTCCCGCATTTCTCCGATCTTTTAAGGTAGATGAAAGTCATCATTCCATCTACAACACCTACAGTGAGGTCCTTGAGTTTCAATGCATAAGCTCGGTCTCACTGCTACGCCTCGCGATGTGACAGATCAAGCTGCCACAAGCAACTAAGCCACGGGGCTGGGTTCATGATGGTGCGATACAATTCACCGTATGGCCGAGTGGTGAAATTGGCAGCCACAGCAGACTCAAAATCTGCCGAGGGCAACCTCATGTCGGTTCGAGTCCGACCTCGGCCACCATCTACACCGACCTCTCATTTTGAGAGCATCTTCCATCCACAGTCTGATTATTAGACCTACAGTCCAGCCTGCCTAGCTGCCAACGCAGTTCGCCTGTAGCACTGCCAAAGGGTCGCTGGACGGATGGAATGGATCGGGTTAGAAAGACGTCATCGCGGTCTACTCTTCTGTTTTGAGCTTCGAGAGCGCGATACGGCTCACTTGAGTGATACCAACGTTAGGCATAACCAAGCGATCTATCTGCGAGATCAGAGTGAGGTACGGCCATTCAGGAGGGCTTAGCTAGTCCCGTCTTGCTCTAGCAAGCGGTACAACGCAGCACGTGAACCCTATGATAGTTTTTCCTTTTCCACTGACGCCGAATTCAGGACGGAGCAATCCTTCTTGCGCCGATGTTCCTGAATCGTCATGCTCAGCACCGAAGATGACTGCACGATCGATTTCGATAGGCGACATTCGCTACATGGGGCTTAATTACATGATCTTTTGCAACAGGGTCACGATCATGAGTTGCAGATTCAGCTTGCGAAACAGCTTTCGGCCATGTTCTGCAGATTGGGCGCGAGACGTTTAGGCGCTGGATGGTTGCAGAGGGTCTGTGGCTGTCGTATCAGCAACGTCGCACCTTCCATCAACCCAGACTTCGACGCGAGAGCTTTGGCGAACTGGTGCAGATCGACGGCAGCCAGCATTGCTGGTTTAAAGGCCGTGCCGATCCCTGCACGCTGCTGGTCTTCATCAATGACGCGACCAGCAGGCTGATGCAGCTGCGCTTCGTGCTGAGCGAGAGCGCGTCTTCATGCTTCGAAATGCTTCACGGCTACCTGGAAAGGGCGCCTCTCTTTCCTGTCGTATCTTTTGAGAAGGATCGGCGTGTGAGCCACGCAGCCGTCCTCGAGAACAAGCGTCCTTTGACCATGCGCTCGCGCTTGTCAAGGCACAGCAGGAACTCAAGCGCGAGACGAGGGTGAAGACCAACAGCGACAAAGACGGCTACAGAAAGCGTCCCTGCCAAGTCTACGGACCAAACTTCATCGAAAAGCGCGCGCGCCAAAAGCGATGGAAATGCCTTTATAATGAGAATGAATTTGCACTTGCGTTTAGACAGCAAGGCAGAAAGAGTTCTCATGCCCGGCAGTGTCATCACTCCCTTTTCCAGGACAAAGCAGTACGTCTACGCACTTCATCTCGCTCTCTTTGCTTGTTCTGTCTGGGCTCAGTCTGCTGCCAACAGCGGCGAGATCGTCGGCGAGATTCGTGACGCATCTTCTGCAACTCTTCCCATTGCGACAGTGTCCGTGCGCAACGTGAACACGAACTATCGCCGTGTGGTGAAGGTAGACGGCGCAGGCCGGTATGCCCTGCTGGACATGCCGATCGGCCCTTATGAGGTGACGGCGGAAGCAATAGGTTTTGCGCCGGCAACGAAAAAGATTTATGTCACGCTGGGCAGTTCAGTTTCCGGCTTGTTCCGGCTGGCGGTCGCGTCTCACACGGAGACCGTCCAGGTGACAGCGCAGGACCCAGGTATTGAGCCGACGCGTAGCACACCGAAGACGATTCTTACCGAGCTGCAGATCAATGAACTGCCGTCGAACGGCAGGCGGGTGCAGAACAACGTGCTGGAAGTTCCCGGGACACTGATTGAACCGGAATGCCGGGGCTTTTCGGTTTCAGGGCAAAAAGGCATCTACGCCAACGTCTCGGTCGATGGCGGAGATTA
Organism: uncultured Terriglobus sp.; assembly: GCA_964243585.1. Lineage (GTDB taxonomy): Bacteria > Acidobacteriota > Terriglobia > Terriglobales > Acidobacteriaceae > Terriglobus. The sequence continues at coordinate 7,122 of CAXTFT010000034.1, read as the reverse complement.
CAACAGCACCTGGGGTTGTGGCATTCGCGGGCGCTCAGAATCTGCCCCCTCCTTCAGCCTGGAAGCCGTACAAGAACTGCAGGTTGTTCGTAACACTTTTTCGGCAGAGTTTGGCCGCTCTACCGGTGGCCAGATCAACCTCTCCACGCGCTCCGGGACAAACGTCTTCCACGGCTCGGCATTCGACCTGGAACGTAATTCTGCCCTTGCTATCACTGACGCGTTCGGTCGACCAACGGTATCGAACATCCAGCAATTCGGCGGCTCCATTGGTGGTCCGATCGTGCACGATAAGACGTTCTTCTTCTCGGCACCGGAGTTCCAGTATGGGTCGAAGCCGGTGCAGGTGCTCTATGCAACGCTCGACAGTCAGGGCCTGCGGAGCAGTCCCGGTGCACAGGCGCTGCTCTCCGTAGCGCCGGAGTCGTTGCTTTCTGCTCAGAGCAAGACACAAGCGGTTATCAATCGCATCGATCATCGTTTGTCGGCGACGAACACGCTACTGGCGCGCTTTGATTTCACGCACACGGTACAGATCAATAGTCCCGGATCCAGCGCCCTGTCTACCGGCTTGGGAGTCGCACCGGTAACGGGTTCCACCTCGAACGTCGCGCTTACCTCGCAGTTCATTCTTCCCGATACGGACCTCACTGCACTGACGCAGCTCACCTCACAGATCTCCAGCCACTATGTAAATGAACTTCGTTTTCAGTATTCGCGCGAGCTCCGCCCGCGCAGCACGCAAGGGAACGGACCTCAGGTTACGGTGCAAAGCGCCGGTGCAACGGTCGCGCAGTATGGGCCACCCGCAGCCCTTTCCAGCTTTGGCAGTCTGACTTACGCCTCTACCGACAATCGCTATCAGGCAGCAGACAACCTCTCGCGCGTAACGGGCGCACACACTACCAAGACGGGTCTGGACCTCACCTATATCGCAGGTACGATCAACTTCAACGGGGGCAATAATGGCCTGTACCTCTTTCCGAGCCTGAGCGCATACCTTGCGCGCACGCCGTCACAGTATCAGCAGTTCACCGGTACGGGTGTCCTGTCGATCAACCAGACGCTCTTCGCGGCATACGTGCAACACGATTGGCGGTTCCGTCATGGCCTCACTTTCAACGGCGGGTTGCGGTATGACGAAGAGTTGAATCCGAACTACCTGCAGCCGACCGCACCCGCCAAGCGTTTCCCCGCAGCGACATCCATTCCGAACGACCTCAACATGTTGGCGCCCCGTGCCGGCTTTGCGTGGGACGTGCAGCAGGATGGCAAGACCGTTGTGAGGGGTGGTGGTGGCGTTTTCTTCGCACCCACGTTTTTGAGCTTGCTTGCGCAGTCCATCCTCTTCAACGGTGGTAATCCGGAGACTGCATATTCCGTAAACGTTACGAATGCTACGACCCTGAGCAGGGCTTTCCAGTCCGTCGGCGTGAACCTTGCCACTGCGCCGCTCGACAATCTGCCAGTCTTTACTCCTGCTCAGGCATCAGCAGCCCTGCCCGCGAGCAGCAGCAACGTGATCTACATGGATCCGAGTTTCCGGAATCCGCGAGCCACGCAGGGCCAGTTCGGTGTTGAGCACGAATTTAGCCGCGGCATCAGCGCCTCGACCAGCTTTTCGTACCTGAATACCGTGCACGTTGCTCGCCAGCGCGACACCAACCTGGGAGCGCCAGTGACCGACGCTACCGGACGCCAGATCTTTGCCAACCCTCGCCCGAACGCGGCATTCGGAGTGGGGCAAGTGACTGAGTCCACTGCTCGCGAGCTGTACCGTGGCCTCACCACGGCCTTCAACGTACGCCGATCACGATACAACTTCAACGCGTATTACACGCTCTCCTGGAATCTCTCCAGCGACGACTCAGAACGTGGGATCAGCGCTATTCGGTACGACAATGCTCTGAAACTTGGGAACGAGTATGCATTCTCCAACATCGATGAGCGCCATCAACTTCTGATCGACAGCGTCGTCTATCTTCCCTTCCACCTTGAAATGGGGGGTACCACGCGCCTGACCTCTGGCCGACCGTTTACTGCGGTCGCAGGCACCGACCTCAACAGAGACGGACAAAACACTGACCGGCCAATCGTGAATGGCCAGTTGGTCACGCGCAACACCTACCGGAATACCGGCTTCAAGGATGTGAGCCTGAGGCTGCAGCGGAACTTTACGATGCCGCGCGAGCGTGGTGTGCTGTCACTCTCTGCGGAGTTCTTTAATGCGTTCAATTTCAGCAACGTGCAGATCGGTGCAAGCAACATGGCCTACGGTGCGGGCACATCGGTGGTGAACGGCGCCGTCACGAACCAGCCGCCCCTTTCCACGTTCAATCAACTGCGGGATGGGAGTGGCCAGTACCTGCAAAGCAATGTTGCCGGAGACGCGTTTCAGGCTCAGCTTGGAGCACGGTACCGCTTTTGATGATCAAGCTTGCTAATTTCATCTTCATCGTTCTGCTCATCCTAACTGGAACAGCATTCGGCCAAAGCACATGGGAGACCGATCTTACCCAGGCCATGTCCAAGGGTCGCAGGGATGGTCGCATGCTGATGATCGACTTCCGCGCTGAGTGGTGCACACCCTGCAAGCTGATGGAAGCGCAGGTCTACACGCCGGCGTTCCTCGCTGCAAACGCTGGCCGGATTGTTCCTGTGCGCATCGATCTTGAGAAGCAGCCAGAGGTAGCTCGCCGCTTCCACGTCGAAACCCTGCCTACGGTCATCTTTACCGATTCTTGGGGCGGAGAACTGATCCGGCACGCCGGAACCCTCGACGGCAGCACGATGGCTCTGCTGGTGACTGCCCTGCCAAACGACCTCGGCCCATTGAACAAAGATCAAGAGTTGCTGTCTCATGATCGGAACGACACCTCTACCCTGGTCGATCTTGCCGAACGTCTCCGTGCCGATGGCCTGTATAGCAGCAGCACGACATACTACCTGCAGGCACTGCAACATGGCCCATCACGGCGCGAGGACGCCCTGAACGGGCTTGCGTTGAACAGCCTCGATCTGAGACAGACCGCTGGAGCAAGCAAATGGCTGCGGCGCTGCTTGAAGGAGTTCCCCAAAAGCACCAGGTCAGCTGCATGGGTGGCGCAGTTAAGCTCGCTGAACTTGAGAGAGGCCCCATAATTACCGAGCGAGAACTGGCCGAGGAAGGTACCTCTCCGTCAAAGCTGCTGGTGGCCAGCGGGTTCGCGGCGGTACTCAGCTGTACCTGCTGTCTTGGCCCCCTCCTGCTGGTGACTCTCGGAGTGACCGGTACCTGGATGCAACGGTTTGCACGGCTGGAGCCGTATCGGCCCGCACTGCTCAGCTTGGGGTTGCTGGCGTTTGCGATAGCCGGTTACCTCATCTTCCGCAAGCAGCCAGCATGCTCTATGGATGGTTGGTGTGCACATCCACGTCGCAGCCTAGTCCATCGCATCTCCTTTGTTGCAGTGGCCGTGGTCCTCGCCGCCGCCTTCGCGTTTCCCTATCTAGCGCAAATCTTCTGCTGAAGGTCCGCACGACCACACGCTTTGGTACCGCGCTTCTATGCCTCGCCTCTTACACCGCGCCTGCCAGCGCACACGTGAGAACGGTTACGCTGGACGTTCCCGAAATGACCTGTCCGACCTGTCGCATCGGGTTACGGAAGGTGCTCCTGAAACAGGCCGGTGTCAGCGCCGTTGTGGTGCACTACCAGCGCAAACAGCTAGACGTGGTGTACGAAGATAGCCAGGTCAGTGCCGCGGCGCTGATGAGAACTGCCGCATCCGTCGGCTTCCCAGCGCAGGTTCATTTCAGAAACGGACCGAATGGACGAAAGGCGCTGACCCAAGTAATTCGGATACACTTGCACATATATGCAGGTGTTGTTATCTTTTGATTGTGGCAACCCTATCAAAGCCGACCTGCAGCATTGAAGATCACGTCGTCAGCACTCCACAATCTTTGCAGATTGCGAAAGGCACGCTGGAGCGCTGCGGACGCATCTTTCGTGCGCTGGGCGACACGGCACGGCTGCGTATCGTCGCCCGGCTGATGCAAGGTCCAGCTTGTGTCAGTGAACTGGCGCAGTTGGAATCGGAGACGGTTGCAACCATCTCGCAGCGCCTGCGGGTGTTGCGGGCCGACGATATCGTCACCCGTCGACGCAAAGGCAAGCACCTGCTTTACTCGCTGGCCGACCAGCACATGCTGCAGCTCGTCTTCAACGGGCTGGCGCATGCGTCCGAGCACAGCGGCATACCCTCTTCTCTTTCTGAAACCAACGGACAAGGACTAACTATGAGCACGGAGCACGTCGTTCACGAGAACCACCCCCACCAGCACGGCCAGAACTGCGGCCACACCGCCGTCGAGCACAACGGCCATACTGACTATTTGCACAACGGCCACCTGCACCACCCGCATGAGGGCCACATCGACGAGCACCAGCTCGACGTGAACGCGCAGAACCCCGCGGATTGCACCAATGGCCATGACTGCAACGGTCACGATGCGGCGCACACGCACGGTCCGGAGTGCGGCCACGAAGCAGTTCCGCACGGCGATCACATGGATTACCTGGTCGAAGGTCACCTACATCACCAGCATAACGGACACTGCGACAACCACGGCAACGTGCAGGTTGTGAACTAAGCTTTCCTACATACAGCACCAAGGCCGCGGATGATCCGCGGCCTCTTGATTTGTAACTACTTTGTCTGGTGCTGCCGGAAGAAGATCAGGATCTCGTTGTCGATTGCCTCTGTGTCGCTGGAGAGCTCGACATGCGATCCGCCCTCAAACAGATGAAGCGAAAAAGGCCGCTCGGCCTGCTGCAACGCCTCCGCCATTTGCAAGCTCTGCATAGGGCTTACGCGCCAATCAGCAGTACCGTGCAAGAGCAGCAAGGGCGTGTGAAGCTCCGCTGCCCAGCGGACAGCAGAACGGCTCTGGAAACCGGCCTTCTTTTCCTTGTCGAAGTCTGGGATGGCTTCGCGAGCCAGTTCCTCCATCTCCTTTGCATCCGGGCGTTCCCTGTAGCCGCTTGCATCGCTGACCCCACTGTTGATCGCAGCCGCCCGAGCGGGAAAGCCTGCCCGCAAAGCTTCATACACCATCATGCCGCCACGGGACTGGCCATACAGAAAGATGTTGCGCGTGTCCGCTCCGGGAAGCTGCGCGGCCGTAGCAGCAAGAGCGTTCACGTCGTGGATATCTGCCCCGCCCTGCTCATCCTTCCCTTCGCTGCCAGCGTTTCCTCGATATTGGGAGGCGAGCACGATGAAGCCTCTGCGTGCCCAAACGCTCATGCGGATCAGTTCGTCCGTGTAGATGTGACCGATCTCCCCGGCTCCACCATGGCACCACACGATCACCGGTAGCTTGCCAGTATGGTGCTTCGGCTCAACGCGAAAGCCGCGTATCTTCAAGCCGTCACTGCTGTAAACGATGCGGTCTACGCGCACGCCTGCGTGGCCGTTTAGAGCAGCATAACGCTCCGCAGAATAATATCGGCGCACCCGGTTCAAATTCAGCTTAGGGTCGAGCGGATCGACACGCGCTGGATCGTAAGCGCGGCTGAGCCAATCGACATACGTGACTGTCAGGTGAAGGGGATTTTCTGTCAGGATCGCCCCGTTCACCGGCTGCGATTGCGCCAGGGCAGACTGACCGCAAGAGACCAGGACGAAGACGAGTGCAGCAGAAATCGGCCCTTGCCGGTTACACGTCCGGATCATTGTGCTTTCTGCTCCGCTTCGCCATGTACGCGGATGCTCTCCAGCAGGAACGGCGGAACCAGGGTGTACTCCGGATCCAGCACGGCATGCGAACCGGGAACGAGCGTGCGTTGCATAAATCCCTCGTAGATCTTATCGATGGGAAGAGGTGAGCTTGTCACCGATGCACCGCCAGCGCCTCGCAGTTCCGCCCAGTAGATCGTCGTTGGATCATGCTCACGGTCCCGGAAGATGGATTCCGCGTACATGTGTTCCCGTTCCAGCGTAGCGAGGGTTTCCTCGTGGTGCGCGTGCTCGAAGGCGATCCAGCGGTCAAACTCAGGAAGCTGGTCTGACTTTAGCTTGAAGCGATGCAGTTTGACCACCAGCTCCGGAATTGCCGAAGCTGACACGGCAGGCGTTCGTGAGCATAGACCGCCAGCAACGACTCCCAAGGCAAACGCAGTAAAACACGCGAACCATTTCCACATAGATCCTCCGAGCAAAGCTCTACCGTTCATGAAGCCGCGTCACGCCCATGCTCCTGTATGAGTGCATGGAGCACAAAGGCGAGGTTAGGGTGCGACGTTTGCTTCTCGCCCTTCGACAGCAGTGATGTACCGCCAGTTCGAAAAAGCCATGCTTTGGAAGATGGCCGAATGGCAGCCGAACCCTATGGAACTGGTCGAGATTAAAGGGGTGGGTAAACGTCGTCAGAAGCCGATTGTTCTAACGATAAAGCACTATCATCAAATCCTCTCACTTTGCCGGAACTGTACCGAACGATGGTGGTCTGGGCACAATGCACCGGTCTTCGCGCCGAAGAGGTTCTGGCGCTTGAATGGCAGGATGTCGATTTCAATAACCCGAGCATGAGAGTACTTCAAGCGGTTGTTCACGGTCGAGTCAAGACTGTGAAGACCGAGTACTCGGAAGATAAATTGCCGCTAGATCCGGGCTTCGCGGACATTCTCCTGACTTGAAGCGCATCAGAGGCCGACCGCGAGGCTCAACGGGTTTAAACCCATTAATGGGGTTGGACCTCGCTTCCCAAGCACCTCCACGGGACGGCATTTCCATGCGGCGCCGGCCCAGCAGGACTATCTTGTCCCGCTGGCTGCTGCCTTGTGGCTTGCCCGAAGTGCGGTGCCGGTGCGGGAGTCTGGTGTCAAGAGGCTGGCAAGACACCGACGACAAGCGCCTGCCACTGCACGATGAGCGGTGGGAGGCTGCTGGAAAGTACGGCAGCGTAGGGTGGCACACCTTCCGCCATACCTATTGTTCCTGGCTGGATAGCACGTCAGCGGCTATCGGTGTGCAGCAGAAACTGATGCGGCATGCGCAGCTTTCGACACGATGAACGTGTATGGAAATGCCTTGATGACGGCCAAGCGGGAGGCCAACAGCAAGGTGGTAAAGATGG
>CAXTFT010000033.1:0-28359 GCA_964243585.1 uncultured Terriglobus sp. | reverse complement strand
ATCATCAGCACCCAGATCAGGACGGTCTTTACAGTGGAATTCAAGGTTGTTACCCCTTCTCTCTCGGCCACGGCGCGGTGGAAGGTTCTCCTGTCGCTGCCGGCATTCCTTGCCGTTATGGCTCACCCATTTAGACGCCTGGGAAAACCTTACGGTGCAAAGCTCCGGCGCACACTCGCAGCAATCAACAGACTAATCGGATCATCATATCGCGCCATGAGCAGCACGCACAGAAAAGGGTGGTTTTTGTAGCATTGTTGCGTGCTGGCTGTGCCGTTTTAGAGCTTTAGCAGCCTCAACTCGCGCACAGAGCGTTCGGCGCGCAGGCCACCTTTCAGGTTGAGCCGGCTGTTCGGCCTGGATGGCACGGTCGGGTCACGTGGTGTGTCCTCCGGTTCCAGCCCCGCAAGCAGCAGGATACGCAGTATGTCCGCGTACCCGATGTGGACTCCGAGGCGATGGGCCGCAGCACGCAACAGACGACGACGGGTTGCCAGATCAAGTGCGCGCAGCCGCTCGATCTCAAAGGCTAACGACTGCTCTTCGGGTGCCGTTCCGACAGCCCGTCCGCCGCCGCGAACCGGCCTGCCGGGTAAGGCGATCTGAGCCAGCAGACGCGAAATCTCCGGCTGCCAGCGCGCCTCTTCCTCTCGGGCGAGGTGGGCAGTTGCTGAAAGCGTCGCTGCGATGGAGGGATTGAACTCGCGAAGAAGGGGCATAATCTGCGCACGCACGCGGTTGCGGGTGTGTATAAGGGACTGGTTGGTACTGTCTTCCCTCCACGCCTGGCTTCGCGCCTGCAGAAACGCGACCACCTGCTGACGCGTCGCGCCCAGCACCGGCCGGATGACCCGGCCAGCTTCGCGCTGCAACACCGGCGAGATCCCGCCCAACCCCTCGGTCCAAGCTCCACGGATCAGTTTCATCACGACAGTTTCGGCCTGGTCATCCTCAGTGTGTGCCGTCGCAATGGCAGTTGCCACACCCCCTGCGAGCAGCCGGTCGAAGAAGCGTAAACGTGCGTGGCGTGCAGCCTCCTCCAGCGTCTCGCCTTTCAAGGCAGCCAGTTCCGGCACATCGGCGGATTCTGTATGCAGAGGCACGTCAATTTTTCGGCAGAGGTCTTCGAGAAAGGCTTGGTCATCGTCCGCTTCAGCTTCACGGATGCCGTGATGCAGGTGAGCGGCGGAGACCCCGATGCCGAACAGGACCGCGCTCTCCTTCATCGCAAGGAGAAGCGCAGTCGAATCTGCCCCGCCGGAAACAGCCACGCAAAGCCGCTCCCCGGAACGGAACAGCGAACGAGTAATGGGAAGCCCCGGTAACGGCATAATTCTTATCTTAACGGCGCTGCCTGAGGCGGCGCTGCCTGAGGCAGCGCAGCTTCAGCCGCCCAGCACCGGTTGGCCCTTCATCGCCTGTGCAAATGACCACCAGACACCGCTCAGGTACAGGCCGGTGAAAACGAACAGGCACACCATCTGCCCGGCACGTTGAAGACGTGTCGTCGACAGGAAAAGGCCAGCCAGCGGGAGCAGTTGCAGCGCATGCAGGGCGAAGAAGTGGGCCACGCGCAGGTCGCCGTGCCCGCTGCTCCAATTGACAAAAGGCAGCCCCGCCAGCCCGTCCTGCGCGCCCACGGTATGTCCGCCGTTCGCGACAATCAGGAATCCTTCCATACTGCCGGCCAGCAGCGTCAACAGGCCCAGCCGCACTCCCCATGTGACCGCTGCAGGGCTCCGCACTTCGCTGGTGCTCCACATCCACAGTAGCCAGGCCACCGCTATGGTGTTCACCAGGATGAAGACACCCATAATGCCGAAAAGCGCACCATCCAGCGGTGTGGTGTAGTTCATGTGGGAACGCACGCCGCGTGCCGATTGCAGGGCGATCAGCGTGTTTTCGATAGTCATCGCCGTGGCGAAGACCCGGCTCAACAACAATCTTGAGCGCTGCCAGCCCTGGCCTTCAGCCATGGAACGATGCCAGCGCACACCGTGCAGCAGCAGGGTAATCGTCAATAGGTAGGCGATGACGGAAAGCTCGAACTTCATTGGCTTGATCCATGGACTGATGCCGAGGATCAGTCGCCGGTCAAAGGGCATGGCGATCACTCCCGCAAGCAGCAGCACCAGTTGCCACCACAAAGCCCAACGCATTGGCCGGTTCGTCGCCAACGCCATCCGCAGCGTGGCGAGCCCGTCTCGCAACTGCCGCATCATCGGGTCAGGCCTTCATCCGCGCCGACGCCGCGACGCAGGGCAAGCTTTACCAGCAAATAGAGGGCGAGACCTACCGGGCCGAAAAAGAAGGTCAGCAGTTGGCAGGGCAGCAGGATCCATCGCGAAATACGCAGGCGCAGGCCGTCGCGCGTCTCCCATGCCCCGATGAACAGATCAAAGGCAAGGTAGTGAATCCATCCGGCAACAAGCGCGTAGGGCGACGAAAACAGCGCCTGCACCTGGTGGAGCGAACTGAAGCCGCTGCCTGGTGGAGGCCGATACGCCACCAACAGGTAGGCATAGAGTGCCGCGATCAGCAGGGGCCACGCGAAGGTGACAGTGCGCTGTGTCCACCGCCAGCGCGGCGCGAGTAAGAGCAGCAGCCAGCAGGGCGCTACCAGATTGCTCGCAAGACGAAACAGCATGTCCGGGGTCATGCCTTACTGTATGACAGCATGACATCGAGAACCGCTGTTCTGATTCGCGCGGCTTCACGGCGAACTTTTGTACCCCTCGATGTGAAATCGTCGAGACGTTGTGGCTTGTGCCGGTTTCGTCAGGCTTTACCGTAGGACGATGCCCACCGTACGCCGCGCCTCCGCAACTGACGCCGCGCTGATCACAGCGCACCGGCACCGGATGTTTGCCGATAACCGATTCTCGACAGAGACGCAACTCGATGCGATGGACGCAAAGTTCGCACCGTGGGTGCGCGAGCGACTCGCAGACGGCCGCTACATCGGCCTGCTACTGGAAGAGGGTTCCGGGGTACTTGCCAGCGCGGGCATCCACTTTGCCGACTTTCCGCCACACTATCTTCACGTGGAACCAGGCCGCGCTTACCTGCTGAACTTCTACACGGCACCCGAGGCGCGTGGACGCGGCTTTGCCAATCAACTGCTGCGTGCCTGCGTGGAGGAATGCCGCACGTATGGCAGCAAAGTAATCACGCTGCACGCATCGCCCTTTGGCAAACCGATTTATGAGAAGTTCGGCTTCACCGCGATGAATGAAATGATGCTGAAGTTGGACGAACTGCCAAGCTAACCTCGCCCTCGCAGATAAAACTCTGCTAACTCCAGGTCACCAGGCTGGGTGATCTTCAGGTTCGCGGGAGAGCCGGGCACCACCGCGACTGAGATGCCCGCGCGTTCCAACAAACTGGCCTCGTCAGTCGCGGCAAAGCTGTCCATTTCGGCCTCCTGAAAGGCACGCAGCAGGTCGGCATAACGCGCGCCCTGCGGCGTTTGCGCCTGGACGATGCGCTCGCGAGGTATGGTCGAGGTGATGATCGCGCCGTCTGCCGTGCGATCGACCTGCTTGATGGTGTCGATGGCAGGCAGCGCCACAATAGCCGCGCCATGCTTCACGATGGCATCAATCGTGCGCTCGATGATGGCAGCGTCGATCAGCGGGCGTACCGCGTCATGGATCAGGACAATATCTCCTGCTTCTGCGTTCAACGAACGCAGGGCGGCAGCCACGGAGTCCTGCCGGCTCTCACCGCCTGTTACGACTGCAACCTTGTCGGCAAGGCCATAATGCGCCAGTTGCTCGGCAACACGTTCCTGCTCAGTGGCACGCACCGCGATAGTGATCGAGCGGATGCCAGACTTTTGCGCAAAGGCACGCACGCTATGGATCAGTATGGGCACACCCCCAAGGGAGAGGAACTGCTTGGCACTGACACCGGGCACCGCCATGCGCGTGCCCAGTCCCGCTGCCGGAAGAATGACGTGAACGACCATAGAGGCTGAAGTATAGCGGCTTTGCGAACCTGTGGTGCAGCGGTGCAGGTGGTCGCGGTGCGGTTATGCTGGAATCGACAGCACAGGACCGCGTGATCACACCGCGAGGGAAGCAGGCATAAGTGGGCATGAGGATTGGCTACGGGTTCGACTCGCACGCGTTCAAGCCGGGCGTGCCGCTGGTGCTGGGCGGCATGAAGATCGAGCATAACGAAGGCCTGGCCGGCCACAGTGACGGCGACCTCTTGCTGCATGCCATCACCGACGCCCTTCTGGGCGCGGTCAGCGCGGGCGACATCGGCACGTTCTTTCCGCCCAGCGACATGCGCTGGAAGGACGCCGACTCCACCATCTTCCTGGAAACGGCGCTGGAAGAGATCGCCACTGCGGGCTACCGCATCGTGAACATGGACTGCGTCCTGATCCTGGTGCGGCCCAAGATCGTACCCATTGCCGGGGAAATGCGCGCTCGCGTTGCCGATCTGCTGCATGTTCCGGAACGCGATGTCAGCATCAAGGCCAAGACCCCCGAGGGTCTGAACCAGGACGGCACCGCCGTAGCCCACGTGACCGTGCTGCTGGAATCTCTCCCGGAACCCGGAGGAGCAAAGGTGATGACCGCCGAAGCTGAGGACTCAGGCGAAGCGGACGTGCTGGTACGTGCTTTGATTGATGGCGAAGAGCCCTACAGTATTCGCAGGCTCGGCCGCAAACCAGCCTTTGATACCGACGACATCACCTAGAAAATAGTTATCGCCGAAGTCTGAAGCCATGCGGTACATTGACAGCCAGGATTTAAGGAGACACGCCATGCAGCAGCAACCTGATCCAGCACAGATTCAGCACATGATGGCTACGATGCTGCCACTGATTGGCTTCTTTGTAATCGTGGCCTGGGCAATCGTCATCATCCCGTTCTGGCAGATCTTCAAGAAATCCGGCATGGGCGGACCGCTGTCGCTACTGATGATTCTGCCGCTGGTCAACGTCATCATGCTGTACGTGCTGGCGTTCTCACGCTGGAAGGTGGTTCCCGTGGCTGAGTATGCTGCAGGCTATCCGCCGACGTACCCGCCACCCGGCTATGTGCCCGCTGCTCCCGCGTATCCGGTTCAGCCAATGCAGGCCACCCCGCCCGCGTATGTACCACAGCAGGATGATTCTTCCAGGTTCTAGGGCTCAGACCAGCAGGACAGGCACGCCATAGTGGGCCAAGACCTTGTCATGGGTCACCAGGGTGAGTTGCTCTAGGCTGACCTGTGCAAGCAGCAGATGATCGAAGGGGTCGCTGTGGATGCGCGGCAGTCTCAGGACGGCACTTGCATGGTTTGGTGTTACCGGAACTAGGCTGCAACCCAACTGTAGAGCCAGTGCCTGAACATCTCGAGCAGCCAGCTTACCGGCATGCATCTTGAGAGTAAGCTCCCATATGCTTGCGGCGCTGAAGTGAAGTTCTTTTGCGCGTCGTATGCGCTCACCCGCAGCATTGCTCAACCGCGGGTCAGCGTCCGCGTACCAAAGCAGGATGTGACTGTCCAGCAGAAGCCTCAATCGATCATCTCAAAGGCACGCAGAACATCCTCAGGCCACGGCTTGTCGAGTTCCTGGATGAGCTCTGTCCATTCGCCCTTCGCAAAACCAGGCGCGGGCCTGCAAGACTCGCCCTGCTCCTCGGTCAACGGCACCAATCTCAATAGAGGCTTGCCGGCTCTCGCGATCAGGACTTCCTCGCCTGACATTGCTTTTTCAACAAGGCTGGAGAGGTTCGTCTTCGCTTCGTAGATGTTGTAGGCCGCCATGTGTCAACTGTAAGCAGGTTGGTCAACTTGGTCAACCGCTTGGCGGCTGCTAGCATCGACACTGCATGAGTACCGAAATCAGTACCGCCAACACCAAGACAAATGCACCGGTTCGCGTGCGCATTGCACCCTCGCCCACCGGCGATCCGCACGTTGGCACGGCCTACATCGGCCTGCTGAACTACGTCTTTGCAAAGCAGCGCGGCGGCCAGTTTGTGCTGCGGATTGAGGACACCGATCGCACCCGCTTTGTGGGCAGCAGCGAGCAGATGATCTTTGAGGCCCTGCGTTGGGTGGGCCTGCAATGGGATGAGGGTCCGGATGTGGGCGGACCGCATGGCCCGTATCGTCAAAGCGAGCGCACCGAAATCTATCGCGAGTACTGCCAGCGCCTGCTGGACAACGGCACGGCGTACCGCGCGTTTGAGACAGCGGAAGAGCTTGAAGCCGAACGCAAGGGGCAGATGGCCGCCAAGCAGGCGCCCAAGTACGCCGGGGCCAGCCGCAACTACACCGCGGAGCAGGTTGCCGCTGCGATGGCCGAGGGCAAGCCCTACACCATCCGCCTGCGTGTGCCGGACGGCGACAAGGGTCCGGGCATTGCCTCGACCACCTTTCGCGATGAACTGCGCGGCGACATCACGTTCGACCACAACAATGTGGACGACCAGGTGCTGATGAAGTCGGACGGCTTCCCGACCTACCACCTTGCCAACGTGATCGACGACCACCTGATGGGCATCACGGACGTGATTCGCGCGGAAGAGTGGATCAGTTCCACCCCCAAGCACGTCCTGCTGTACCGCGCCTTTGGCTGGGACCTGCCGCGTTTCTGGCACATGCCGCTGCTGCGCAACACGGATAAGAGCAAGATCAGCAAGCGCAAGAATCCCGTGTCGCTGATCTACTACCGGCAGGCAGGATTTCTGCCAGAGGCAATGCTGAACTTTCTGGGACTGATGGGCGGCGGCATGGCCCAGCCCAGCGAGCAGGACATTGTGAACAAGGGCCTTGACACCAAGTTAAACGACCTGTTCTGGCTTCCTGACATGCTGGAGCGGTTTGCCTTCAAGCGCATCTCGCTGGGCGGCCCGGTGTTCGACCTGGTGAAGCTGAAGTGGCTGAATGGCGAGTACCTGCGCAGGCAGTCGCCGGAAGAGTTTCTGCAGGCGCTGCGTACAACACTGTTCAGCGACAGCTACCTGCGCGAAATTGCGCCGCTGGTCCAGACCCGCATAGAAACACTCGCACAGTTCGGCGACATGGCGGACTTCTTCTTCAAGGACGACGTGCAGCCAGTCCCCGAGGTCTTTGTGCCTAAAAAGCGCACGCTGGAGGAGACGCTCGCCTTCGGTGCGGAGATGCTGCTCGTACTGGAAAGCAGTGAGTGGGTCGCGGAAAGCATCGACACCGCACTGCGTGCCCTGCTAACCGCAAAGGAGTGGAGCGTCAAGGAGGCGTACATGCTGCTGCGAGCCATCCTGACCGGTAAGACCGCCTCGCCACCACTGCTGGAAAGCCTGGTCGTCTTCGGCAAGGCACGCTCCCTTGATCGCGTGCGACGCTTTTTGGACTTACAGAAAAAGGGCAGGAAGTAAAACTTGCGTCGGCTTGTTGCTTTCGTTCTGTTGTCGGGTGTGGTCGGGCTGAGTGGCTGCGGCTATCACGTCGCGGGCGCCGCAGCACACGTTCCCGCCAACGTGCGCACACTTGCCGTGCCCGTCTTTAGGACCAACGTGCAGCAGTACCACACAGAGGTCGCGCTGACTGACGCGACTGTGCATGAACTGAACACGCGCACGCGATACAAGATCACTCAAACGGACGATCCGGGGGCAAGCGACGCCATGCTGCAGGGCACGGTGCTGACGGAGACTATTGCACCGCTTACGTACGACCCTACAACCGGGTCCACCTCGTCGTACCTGGTGCAGATCACGGCACAGGTCGTGCTGACGGCGCGCGACGGGCGGGTACTCTACCGCAATGACAAGCTGTCGTTCCGCGAGCAGTACCAGTCCACACAGGACCTGAGCGCGTTTATCCAGGAAGACGGCGCGGCTATGCAGCGGCTGTCGCGTGATCTGGGTAGCCAGATTGCCAGTGAGCTTCTGAACAGCTTCTAGATGTTCCCCCCATTGTGCGTCCACACCATCTCTCTGAAAGAATGTCACCGTGCCACCGCTTCGCTCCTTTGCCTCTACCGAACGCTTTCTAGCAGAGACTGGCACGCCGTCGATGCGTCCAGGCTACGTTTTGCTGGGTGATGAGACGTTTCTGTACGAGCGCGCGCGCAAAGGCGTGCTTGCAAAGCTGGTGCCGCCAGACCTGCGCGACTTCTGCCTGCACGACCTGGAGCTTGGCAGCGAAACCAGCATCTTCGACGCGTTGGACCTGGCGCAGACACCATCGCTGATGGCGCCGTTTCAGGTGATCTTTGTCCGAGGGCTGAAGACGCTGTATGGTCGGGGCGCGAAGAAGGAGGAGTTCGCTGCGCTGGAGCGCTACTTTCGATCGCCGAACCCACAGGCGCTGATCCTGTTTGTGGCCGACCACCTTTCACTGCCCACCGACCTGCGCCGCATGGAGCGCGACGACAAGGAACGCTACGACCGCATTCGCGAGACGCTGGGCGAGTGGTGCGGCACAGTCGAGTTGCAGAAGGTGACGGAAGACGACGCGTCACGCTGGGTCATCACCGCTGCCGAAGAGCGCGGCGTACGTTGCGAGCCAGACGCCGCGCGCGAACTGGTGGATTCGCTTGCAGGCGACATGATGTTGATCGGCACAGAATCGGAGAAGCTGCTGCTGTACGTTTCAGCGCCGCTTCGCGAACACAACATCGACGCCGCACAGCTTGGCCGAATTACCCTGGGCGACGTAGAAACCATGGTGCTGGCAGCCAAGCAGCGATCGCTTTACGAGTTGACCGATGCACTCAGCCAGCGCGATCGTCCGCGTTCGCTTGCCCTGCTGCACGGACTGTTGCATGCCTCGGACGGCGGAGAGGATTCCGCCATAGGTCACCTGTACATGCTGGCTCGAACCTACCGCCAGATGCTCATCATTCACGAAAAGAACGTGCGCGATTCGCGGGCCATTTGGCAGGTGCTGTGGCAGGGTTTCCGCATGCCACCCTTTGCGGCAGACATCCTCATACAGCAGGCGCGCCGCTATAAAACGCGCAGCGACATCTCCCGTGCCCTACGGTTCATCGCAAAGGCCGACCTGGAGTTGCGCAGCGGCCCGGTAGATAAGACGCTGGTGCTGGAGCGCTTAGTGCTCGCGTTATCTGCCGAACCAAAGTCGAGTATCTACCGCGAGTCGTCTCAGTTCGCACTCGATGTTTGACCGCAACGATCGTCATCTTGAGCGCAGCGAAAGATCCCTGCACATCGTCTCTACCGACAGTGCCTAAGGCTTTCTGTCATGAACCCTATGAAAACATCGTGCAAGGCTACATCCTCGGGATCCTTCGCTGCGCTCAGGATGACAGCTTAGTCACATGATGACTTAGCAGCCAACCCGCGACCGCCGTATGGGCGCCGCACTTCCCTTCACCGCGTCGCCCACACCGATCCAAGGCTGGCAGTCCGGGCACCAGTACGTGGAACGCGCGCCCGGCCCCTGCTTGCGGTACTCCACCGTGCCGCCGCAGCGACGACACTCCAGCCCGCGCCGGCCGTAGACCCACAGGCGGTTCTTCTCATTCGCGTTGTTGGTGGTGCGCCGACTGCCGCTGTAGGTGATGATGCCGTCGCCCGAACCGTCGAGTATATTCGCCTTCATGTAGCGCTGCGACACGTCGGCCATCTGCAGCATCTCGGCCTCGGTGATGGTGCTCATGTGGCGAAAGGGATGCACCCGCGCGGCGAATGCGACCTCGCTCTTGTACACGTTGCCCAGGCCTGCAAGCACCCGCTGGTTCAGCAGGACGTTGGCAATCTCATCGTCCGGATGCGACTGCGCACGTGCACGCAACGAGTCAACACCCGACTCTGGCGTGTACTCGCCGGAGAGGATATCCGGCCCCAGCTTCGGCACGCTGCTCTTGCGCGCGAGTGTGTCTGCCGTGTGGAATTCCGCCACCGGCACGTTGAACGCAACGGCCTGCCAGCCATCGACTTCGACCAGCACACGCATCGCCTTCTTCGGCGACCACCACTTCTCGCCCGTCTTGTAGATGTGCCAAGACCCGCTCATCAGCATGTGCGTGACCAGGATCAGGTCGCCGGAGAAATGCATCAGACACCACTTGCCGCTGGCCTCCACCTTCTCAATGACGCGGCCCACTACGGGCCGGTCATCGTTCACAGTAGCCAGGTGCGCATAGCCCGTGTCGAACTTCGTGACATGCTTGCCCGTCAGCACTTTCGCAAGGGCACGGGCAGCACGAAAGATGGTATCTCCCTCAGGCATATTGCTGCAATTATCGCGGCACCAACACAGATGACCCAAACTGCTTGCCAGCGAGCGAATAAAAAGTGAATATGCTTCTATGGCGAAGGCGGGTGAACTTGAGTTTGACTCCATTGGGTACTGGTCTGAAGTAAAGCTCGCGATTCTTGAGGAATATGCGAAGCCCTACAACCAGATCCTCAAGAGCAGAAGGTTAACCACCGTGTACATAGACGCGTTTGCTGGTGCAGGACACCACATCGCGAAAGAGACGGGCGAACTCGTAAAAGGCAGTCCACTCCGCGCTCTCTCTGTGACTCCCGCGTTTGATCTACTGCATTTCGTCGATATGAACGACACTCGAAGTAGTGAACTGAAGCGGCTGTCTGCGCAGCATTCTAATGTGACCGTACACTCCGGCGATGCTAACGAAATTCTACTTCGAGACGTATACCCGCAGGTCCGCTACGATCAATACCGCCGAGGCCTCTGCATCTTGGACCCTTACGGACTTCACCTTGATTGGAGTTTGATCCAAGCAGCTGGCGAGTCACAATCTATCGAAATCTTCCTAAACTTCCCAGTCATGGACATGAACATGAACGTTCTCTGGCACGACACAGACAGAGTCAATGCTTTACAAGCTGAACGAATGACACGTTTCTGGGGTGATTCAAGTTGGAGGGACGCAGCCTACAGCACAACAGGAAATCTATTCGGCATAGCAGAAAAGACCAGTAACGACGAGGTTGCATCTGCTTTTCGAGAGCGGCTGAAAAAGGTGGCTGGCTTTAAGGACGTGCCAGAACCTATCCCGATGCGAAACAGAACGGGCGCAACTGTTTACTACCTCTTTTTCGCAGCGCATCAAGCTGTTGCTTCTAGCATTGTCACTGAAATTTTTAACAAGTATAGAAACGTAGGCGTGCGCCATGGCTGAACATTCAACTATTGAGTGGACCGACGCTACCTGGAATCCGGTTCGGGGGTGTTCAAAAATTAGCCCCGGATGCAAGCACTGCTACGCGAAGACATTTGCAGAGAGATTCCGTGGCGTACCTGGCCACCCGTATGAGAGAGGCTTTGACGTCCGAACTGTTCCAGAAAAGCTAAACGAGCCGCTCAAGTGGAAGCGAGCGAAAAAGATTTTCGTCAACTCCATGAGTGATCTGTTCCATCCAGACGTATCAGACGACTTCATAGTAGAAGTTGCGAATGTCATGATGAAAGCTAATTGGCACCAGTATCAAGTTTTGACTAAGCGGTCAGGACGACTCTCTGCCCTGCTGAATACCAAGCTGCGCTTTGCCACTGCTACACCCCACATTTGGTGGGGTGTAAGTGTAGAAGATCGAAAGCACGGGCTTCCCCGCATTGACGACCTACTGAAGAGTCCCGCAACAGTCAAATTTCTTTCTGTGGAGCCGCTCCTGGAAAGCCTCGGCAAAGCCTCGCTAGCTGGAATTGATTGGGTGATTGTTGGCGGAGAGAGCGGATGGGGTGCACGTGCTATGCAAGAAGCTTGGGTGCAAGAAGTTCTTGCTTCGTGCAGAAGAGACAAGGTGAGTTTCTTCTTCAAACAATGGGGCGGTCCTCAAAAAAAGCGCAATGGACGTTCCCTAAACGGCCGCACCTATGACGAGTTGCCCATTCTTCAGTAACTAAGCATTACCCACCGTCCGGCCGCCGTTCTGGGCGGTGAGGCTGACGCCCGGTAGCGGCGGCAAATTCCTGCGCAGGTTGAAGCCCATGGGGGCGGCCTGAAAGCCGGCGTCGAGCAGGGCGCGTGCCATGGGGTGTTCGGCAACCGCGATGCCGTTGATGGTCTGCAGGAACATGCCGATGCCGCCGGTGTGTTCGGCCTGTTCGTTGATGCGGCCCGTGGTCTGCGCCATGACGACGAAGTAGCGTGCGAGCGAGCGCATGACCTGGCCTCGCATCGGCTCTTCTTCTGGCAGGAAGACCTGCACGTTGGGATTGCCACGTCGCAGGTAGGCCACCAGCGCTCCGTCGGCCATTACGACGCGCGAGCCGACCGTGCGCGTGAGTGAACTGTTGCCGTCTGCCGGTGCTGGCCACTTCAGCAGTGCGCCATACGGGTTGGCGGGGTCGGTCGCTGCCAGCACAATCATCTCCGGGTCGGTGTCCGGGCGCTTGGTGCGCAACGAGCGCAAGAGGTCCAGCGCGGCGGGTAGGGCGAACTGCGTTGCGCCGAGTTCTGCGGCGAAGTAGCCGCGGCGCACCTTGCCGCTTTCTTCCAGCGCCTTCATCACGTCGTAGATTGCGGAAAAGCCGCCCGGCAGGTTCTCCGCGTGCGCCGTCTCGCGGAAGACGACACCGTAGCGCTGCAGCAGTTGGTGCGCCTCGGCATAGGACCACTCCGTGCCGTTGCGCTCCGTCATCATCATGGACGGGTGCAGCGCCCAGCGGCCCTGCGCCGTAGGCGGCGTGGTACGGCGGCTGCGGAAGTTTGCGGCCTGGTTGTGGACTTTGCGCAGCGGCTTGCCCTGGTGATTCGTTTGCCTGCCGCTCTGATTTTTGTCCGTGTAGGCGCGCAGGCTTTGCAGCGAGTCGTTGGTGATGGCACCGCGCCACACAAGATTCCAGATGGCCTCGATGGACTCGCCAGGGTAGCCGCCGCCCGTGCCGTCATGGACGTTCTGAAAGAACGACGCACCGTGCGAACGCAGGTACTCGATAATGCGTTCTTCGCGATCTTTCGTCGCGCTGCCGTCTTCGATAACGGAGGCAGCCTGCGCCGTGTTGACCACAGGCCACAGCAGCGGCAGTTTCTCTGCAAGGTACAGGCCGATGCGGCCATCACGCTCACCCAGAGGCTCGAAGCCTGCCCACGTGACCTCGCCCGCTGCGATTAGCGTGTCCAGATCGGCTGGCTTGTAGCCGACGATGCGTGCGGGCAGGATCTCCGTCTCCAGCAAGGACGCGGGCAGTGGCGCACCCTGCAGTGTCTCGATGACATCCAGCAGGGCATCCAGACCGCGACGCGGCGTCAGCACACCCTGCCAATGCGTGAACAGACGAGCCAGCGTCTGCTGCTCGACCGGCTCCACCTCTTTGCGTAACTTGGCTAGCGATCTGCGGCGGATGGTGCGCAGCACCTCCACATCGCACCACTCGCGCTGCTGGCCCCCAGGGCGGAAGGCACCCTCGACAACGCGACCGCTGCCAACCAGCTTTTGCAGAACGCTTTCCGCAGTCTCAAGCGGCACGGCGAAGCGCTGCGCCACCTCGTTCGTGGTGAATGGGCCATGCGTGCGGCCAAAGCGGCGGATCAGGTCCACCATCGCATCCGGCACAGCCTGCAGAAATGCCGTCGGCAAGCCGGGCGGTAGCGGGATGCCTAACGCATCGCGGTAACGTGCTGCATCTTCGACGGCAATTAATCGCTTCTCTGCGCCGAACTTCAGTTCCAGCACGCGCCGCGCTTTTTGCAGGCGGTCCACCGTGATGGCGACTTCAGGCGACGTGGTACGACGCAGCAGTTCCGCGCGATTCAGGTCACCCAGCCGCAGCAGCATGTCGTGCACGCCGTCCATGCTGCGCGCCCGGTAGTCATCGGCCAGCATCTGCAGCTGCTCTTCGGTTTCCTCAATAGCATTGGGATCCAGCAGTTCACGCAAGTCCGCATCGCCCAACAACTCGCGCAACTGCTCCTGGTTAATGGAAAGCGCCTGTGCACGGCGTTCGGCCAGCGGCGCGTCACCGTCGTAAATGTAGTTCGCCACGTAGCTGAACAGGAGGGCCGACGCGAAGGGCGAAGGCGTACGCGAATCCACCGTGTGCACGCGGATCTGCCGCGAGGCGATGCTGCGCAGGATCTCCGACAACGCGGGCATGTCGAAGACGTCGCGCAGGCACTCGCGGTAGGCCTCCAGCAGCATGGGGAATTCTGGGTAGCGCGCGGCCACACTCAGCAGGTCATACGCACGCTTGCGCTGCTGCCACAACGGTGTGCGGCCATCGGCGCGGCGGCGCGGCAGCAGCAGTGCACGCGCCGCAGCTTCACGGAACTTGGCTGCGAACAGCGCGGTCGATCCAAGCTGGCGCTGGACAGAATCCGTGGCCTCCTGTGCCGCAGGGAAGAACTGGTCTACATCCGGCGCGCCATCGCTCTCAGGAAAGCGGACGACAAAGCCGTCTTCGCTCCACATGGTTTCCACGTCGGCATGGCCCGCGGCGCGGATACGACCCTGCACCGCCATTGCCCATGGGGCATGCAGCCGCGAACCGAACGGCGTCATCACGCAGACGCGCCAGTCACCCAGTTCATCGCGCACGCGCTCGACCACAACCGTGCGGTCGTCCGGCACCTGCTCGGTGGCAACCTCCTGGTCGGCCAGATAGCGCAGCACGTTTTCCGCAGCGGTAGCGTCCAGGTCATGCTCGCGCGTGAGGCGTACCAGCGCGGCAGAGCGGGGCAAGTCGCGCAGTTCACGCACCAGCGCGCCGATGCGCCGGCCAAACTCCAGAGGACGGCCTGCCTGGTCGCCGCGCCAGAAGGGCATCTTGCCGGGCTCACCGGGAGCGGGACTAACCAGCACCTTGTCGTGCGTAATTTCGTCGATGCGCCACGTGCTTGCGCCGAGGATGAAGGTTTCACCGTTGCGCGCCTCGAAGACCATCTCCTCATCCAGTTCGCCGACGCGGATGGGCTTGTTGCGCTCACCGGAGAGGAAGACGCCAAAGAGTCCACGATCGGGTATCGTGCCGCCGTTGAGGATGGCGATCTTCTTGACACCCTGCCGCGGCGTAAGCCAGCCCTTCGTGCGGTCCCACGTCACGCGCGGGCGCAGTTCGCCGAACTCGTCGGACGGGTAGCGCCCGGCAAGCATATCCAGCACACCGTCGAACACCTGCGTGCTGATGCCCGCGTAACCGCTGCAGGAACGCACAAGGCTCAGCAGAGCGTCGTAGCTCAGACCGGGTGCCTCATCTTCATCGCTGCGGTGCTTGGCAGAACGACGAGCGGCTTCTTCCGGCGGGAGCGGCGGATGCGCCACGATGGCGACGATCTGCTGCGCCAGCACGTCCAGCGCGTTGCGCAGGAAGCGCGTGCTTTCCACGTGGCCTTCGTGCATGGCACGCGTCACGGCAGCGCATGCGATCAGGTCGGCGCGGTACTTCGGAAAGATGATGCCCTTGGACGGTGCACCCACCTGGTGGCCTGCGCGGCCAATGCGCTGCATGCCGCTGGCCACCGAGGGCGGCGCCTCGATCTGGATGACGAGGTCAACCGCGCCCATGTCGATACCGAGTTCCAGGGACGAGGTCGCGACCAGCGCGCGAATGTGACCGGCCTTCAGCAGTTCTTCAATCTCGCTGCGCTGTGAGGCAGCCAGTGAACCGTGGTGCGCACGCGCAATCTGCTCGCCTGCAAGCTCGTTGATGGCACCCGCAAGCCGCTCTGCAATGCGCCGCGCATTCACAAACAGGATGGTGGACTGGTGCTGCCGAATGATCTCCAGCAGACGCGGATGAATGCTCTGCCAGATGCTGGTGCGTTTTGGTCCCTGCGAGGCCGGGCCACTGGGTGTGTCCTGTATTTCGCCGAGCCTGGCCATGTCTTCGACCGGGACTTCCACGGTCAATTCCAGCCGCTTGCGCGCACCCGCATTCACGATGGTCACGGGTCGGTAGCGCACGCCTGCGATCTCGCCCGCGATGATCTGCGCCGCGTCATCGCCGAGTGCGAGGGCCGCATCGCCTGCCTCATCCGCGACGGATGGAGCCACCTCCACCGTTGCTTCCACAAACGTCTCTGCTGTGTAAGTGTCTTCTGCGCCTTGCTCGAGAGCTGTCTCACTTACTTCGTTCGGCAACGCTGGAGCAGCAGGTTCCTGCGGCCTGGCTGCTGTCTGCACAGCGCCGTCCGCCCCGCCCAGGAATCGCGCCACTTCTTCCAGAGGACGCTGCGTTGCCGACAAACCGATGCGCTGTATCTTGCGGCCTGCCAGTGCTTCCAGGCGCTCCAGCGACAGCGCCATGTGCGCACCACGCTTGGTCGGCACCAGCGCGTGGATCTCGTCGATGATGACCGTCTCCACCGTGCGGAGAGCTTCGCCCGCGTTGCTGGTCAGCAGGAGGTACAGCGACTCCGGCGTGGTGATGAGAATGTCGCCCGGGTGCTTTGCAAAGCGAGCGCGCTCTGCCGTGGGTGTGTCGCCCGTGCGCACGCTGATCTCTGGCGTGTGCACCGGCACGCCCATGCGCTGCGCCATGTTTGCAATGCCCTGCAGCGGCGAGCGCAGGTTGCGCT
The DNA here is from genome assembly GCA_964243585.1 of uncultured Terriglobus sp. Classification (GTDB taxonomy): domain Bacteria; phylum Acidobacteriota; class Terriglobia; order Terriglobales; family Acidobacteriaceae; genus Terriglobus. The sequence continues at coordinate 11,915 of CAXTFT010000033.1, read as the reverse complement.
CCACGTCTACCGCAAGCGCCTTGAGCGGCGAAATGTAGACCACCCGCACGCCGACGCCGTCCGGCAGGATCTGCTTCTTCGGCTCACGCGGCTGTTTCTTGCCGCGGATGCGCTTCGCCGCCTTCGGCTCGGGTGCCGGAGCAGTGAACGCGCGGGGCTGCAGCATGAGCCGGTCAAGGCACCACAGAAAGGCCGTGAGCGTTTTGCCCGTACCGGTGGGCGCGAGGATCAGCGTGGAGTCGCCGCGTGCGATGGCAGGCCAGCCTTCGCGCTGCGGCTGTGTGGGACCCTCGAACACCGCGCGAAACCATTCCGCCGTGACCGGATGAAAGCGCTCCAGAACGGCGTCGCCGCCCTCGACCAGGGCGGCGGCATCGCTGATCTGCAGCGTTGCATTGACACCCGCATCGGTACCACTCTCCTCGCCCTGTACCTCTAACACTGCTGCGGCAGTTGTTGCGGATTTCTTACGTGAAATTTTGGCGGGCTTGGTGTCGTTCGGCATCGCGTGCGTGGCGTTCCTTGTCGCTGTTGCTTGGATGCGTACCCCGGCAGAGTCGCCGCACCGCTTGCACGGGCCACGCGGCAGGTTTAGCCTCAGCAAACGATGCAGTCACAAACATTTCGGCACGAACTTGACGCGGCTGCCATCGACCGGCTGCGGCAAGCGGCGCAAAAGGCTTCGCATCGTGCTTATGCACCCTACAGCCGCTATTTTGTAGGCGCGGCATTGCTGTTGCAAAGTGGCGAGATTGTCACTGGCTGCAATGTAGAAAACGTCAGCTACCGGCTGACCTGTTGCGCGGAGCAGGCCGCCATCGCCAGGGCGGTGTCTGAATTTGGGCCAGCCATCCGAGTTGCTGCGGTAGCCGTTGCCAACGCTGACAGCAGCCTAACTTGTCAGCCATGCGGAGCCTGTCGCCAGACGATTGCCGAGTTCGCCGATGGCAGCTGCCGTATCTTCTACCCGGGCGACGGCGGCACACCGGGCGAGTGCACGCTGGCCGATCTACTGCCCGCCGCGTTCTCGGCAGAGTCGCTGGGCTGAACCGACGAACATCCAACAGGCATGAGCGAGTCAGCAGCAACTTTTCATCCCGTCGACACCATCCTGCACAAGCGCGATGGCCGTGAACTGACCGATGGCGAGATCCGCGGCTTTGTTGCGGGGGTGGTTAGCGGCGAGATCACCGAAGCGCGCACCGCGTCGTTGTTGATGGCGATCTTCCAGCGCGGGCTCTCCCCACGCGAACTGGCTACGCTGACCGACGCGATGCGCCGCAGCGGTGAGGTCTTCGATGCACGCGCGCTCGGCAGGTACACCATCGACAAGCACTCCACTGGCGGCGTGGGTGATAAGAGTTCGCTGCTGATCGCGCCCATCGTCGCTGCTGCTGGGCTGGCCGATCCAATGATCAGCGGGCGTTCACTGGGCCATACCGGCGGCACACTGGATAAGCTGGAGACCATTCCCGGCTTCAACACGCAGCTTTCGCTCGCGCGCTTCGGCGAAGTCGTTGCCGACTGCGGCTTCAGCATGATCGGCCAGACGAAGAACCTGGTGCCTGCCGACCGCATCCTGTACGCCCTTCGCGACCATACCGGCACCGTCGAATCGCCCTACCTGATTACCGCGAGCATCATGAGCAAGAAGCTGGCGGAGGATCTGCGCGGGCTGGTGCTGGACGTGAAGACTGGCTCTGGCGCATTTATGCCGCACTACGGAGCCAGCGAGCAGCTCGCGCGGCTGCTGGTGGGCACCGGTGAAGGTAACGGCACGCGCACCGTTGCCCTGCTCACAGCGATGGACGAACCGCTGGGCCGCTTTGCGGGGAACTGGGTCGAAGTGTGGGAGTGCGTCGACATCCTGCGCGGGATCGAACACCCGCTTTCGGCTGACCTGATCGAGCTTTCCGCCGTGCTCGCCGGATGGATGCTCCATCTGGGCGGCGTGTCGGTAAGTGCTGATGAGGGAAAGAAGGAGGCATTGCGCCTGCTGCGGAGCGGCGCGGCCTACGAACGCTGGCTGCAGATGGTCCGCTTGCAGGGCGGCGATACGGCCCCGTTCGATGATCCTGCCGCCTTCCACAAGCCTGCCGCTAAGCGGGTTTTAAGGGCAGCAGGCGACGGCTATCTGGCGGGTATGGACTGCAAGGAAGTGGGTTGGGCCGTGCAGCGCCTTGGCGCAGGACGCGAGGTGCCCGGCGGCCCCGTTGCAGCCCATGCAGGTATCGAGATGCATGCCAAGATCGGTGACCGCATCATTGCAGGTCAGCCACTGATAACCCTGTTCACCGAGGACTCTTCGCTGCTGGACATGCCGGAACAGATGCTGCACGACACACTGCATATCGGCATTGAACCGCCTCCCAAGCAGCCGCTGATCCAGCGAGTCATCACCGTCGCAGACCTGTAGTCCGGTACACTTCCCCCAAGCACACACATCCTGCAAAAGGGAGGGCGACGCATTGGCCCGCTTTACCGGTCTTATCGGTCTCGTCGTACTTCTGGCCGTGGCCTATGCCCTGTCCACGGACCGCCGTGCCATCCGATGGCGGACCGTTGCATGGGGCCTTAGCCTGCAGGTTTTCTTTGCATTTCTGGTTATCCGATGGAGTTTTGGGCAGGTCGTCCTGAAGAAGGGTGCCGATGCAGTGTCCGGCCTGCTGGCGCATTCCGTGGATGGATCCGCCATGGTCTTCGGCCAGCTTGGCGTTCCTACCAGTCCACTGAACGTCTTTGCCTTCGCTGTGCTGCCGACAATTATCTTCGTCTCGGCCCTGTTTGCCGTGCTGTACCACCTGGGCATCATGCAGTTTGTCATCCGTGGCATGGCGTGGTTGATGCAGCGCACCATGGGCACGTCCGGCGCGGAATCGACAAACGTAGCCGCATCCATCTTTATGGGCCAGACAGAAGCGCCGCTGACCATTCGCCCGTTCCTGAACGGCGCCACCCACTCGGAACTGATGACGATTATGACCAGCGGCATGGCGCACGTTTCCGGTGGCATCATGGCGGCGTATATCTCGTTTGGTATCCGGGCGCAGGATTTGTTAAGCGCCGTTATCATGACCGCGCCGGGCACCATCCTGATCGCAAAGATGCTGGTACCAGAGACTGAAGTTCCCGCGACCATGGGCACCGTCCACATTAACAGCGAGGACGAGCATAAGCATGAAAACCTGGTGGGAGCCATCGCGCGCGGAACCATTGATGGCGGCCAACTCGCCTTCAACGTGGCCATCATGCTCATCAGCTTTCTGGCGCTGGTCGGCCTGCTCAACGGCATCCTGACGGGCATTCACAACCTCGTTGGCGTGCACAGCGTGGGCGGCCATAGCGTCAGCTTCCCTTCCACGCTCAACTCGATCCTGGGTTTCTTTTGCGCTCCCATCGCATGGATGATCGGTATTCCGTGGCACGATGCACCGACCGTCGGTAACCTGATCGGCACGCGTGCCGTGCTGAACGAATTTATCGCCTACACCGACCTGGGTAAGCTGGCGAACGCACACGCCATCTCCACGCGTACGCTGGCCATTGCGACCTTCGCGCTGTGTGGGTTCGCGAATATTGGTTCGGTCGGCATGCAGATTGGCGGCATCGGCGCGCTGATTCCAAACCGCCGCAATGAGCTCGCAAAATTAGGATTACGCGCGCTGCTGGCCGGCACCATCGCGAACCTGATGAGCGCAGCTATCGTCAGCATGTTGCTGCGGTAAAAGCAAGATCGTCAGGGCGCCTCCCTCTTGGTATTCTGACAAGGCCGGACTAAACGCAGGCGGAGGGTTTCATGACCATACAACTGAGCGCGGAAGAGCAGCAGGCGATGGAAAAGGTCGTTGCGAACGGCCAGTTTACGTCCGTCGATGAAGCCGTGCATGCCGCCGTTCGAAATATGTCGGATGAGTATGCGGAGTGGCTCGTTTACGCTCGCCGACAAGTCCAGCTTGGTCTTGATGACATCGCAGCGGGTCGGGTCATTGATGGTGCGCCGGTGATGCAGCGATTGCGACAGCGTGCACGCAAATCCGCATGATGCAACTCCGGATGACGCGAAGAGCCGAAAGCGAATTAGATCGCATTCAGGCTTACTACGAAGACACCACGAATTCCTCCCTACAGGTCGTCGAACGGTTTGATGCAGCCTTCAACCATCTGTGCCGGTGGCCGCGCTCCGGCAGGCAGCGTCCTGAACTGCTCGGCTCTGGATATCTTTTCTGGCCGGTAAGTCCCTACACCATCGTCTACAAAGTTGACATTGGTAGCATCATCATTGTGGCAGTTCTCCACGGATCAAGAGATCTAGAGAGTGCACTGAGTTCCACAGGATGAGTGGCCTCTACACACGCGCACGTACCGCTGCCGATTACCTGCGGAGCAAAAGCACGCATCGGTCACGTGTGGGCATCATCCTCGGCTCTGGGCTCGGTGACTTTGCCGATCAAGTGCAGGACGCCATTGCAGTTGCCTACGCCGACATCCCGCACTTCCCGCAATCGACCGTGGAAGGCCACAGCGGGCGTCTTGTCCTGGGGACGATCAGCGGCGTGCCCGTTGCGGTGATGCAGGGTCGCGTCCATGCCTACGAAGGCTACCGCATGGACCAGGTGACGTTTCCCACGCGCGTGCTGGGCCTGCTCGGCGTACAGACATTGATCGTCACCAATGCTTCCGGCGGCATTCGACCTGACCTGACCAACGGCATGGTGGTTGGCATCAGCGACCACATCAACCTGACCGGCACCAACGCCGCACTGGGCGCGAACGAACCCCGCTTTGCGGTTGCGCCAAACAGCGGTTTGCGGTTTTTCGATATGAGCAGCGCCTACTCTCCAGATTTATTGGCGTTGGCCCAGGGCGAAGCCGCCGCGCAGGGCTGGACGATGCAGACCGGCGTGTACCTTGCCGTGCTTGGTCCAAGCTATGAGACTCCTGCGGAGATCCGGGCTTTTCGTACCATGGGCGCAGACCTGGTCGGCATGAGCACCGTGCACGAGGTCATCGTGGCACGCCATATGGGCATGGAGGTGCTTGGCTTTTCGCTGGTCACCAACGCCGCCGCCGGTGTCAGCAGCGAAGCCATCGATCACCTGGAAGTGATGGAAACCGGCGCACGCGTCGCCGAGCGATTCTCTTCGTTGCTGCAGGCAATCGTTCCACGCATTGCAAACGGCTCCACCACTGCATGAGCCAGCAACTAACGCTGGCCGGCATTGTCAGGCCTACCGTTCTGGGTGTGGGCGGCTGCTCCGGCTCGGGCAAAACGACTCTCGCGCGCGAACTCGCCGCACAGCTTGACGCAACGCTGTTTCCACTAGATTTCTACTACCGGGATCTCGCGCACCTCTCAGCTGCAGAGAGGAACAGCTACAACTTCGATCATCCCGAATCGCTGGAACATGATCTGATCGTGAGTCATGTGCAAGACCTGCGAGACGGCCGCGGCATTGATCGTCCGACGTACGACTTCACAACGCACTCACGCGTCCGCGGCATCACCGAACACATTGAACCGCGGGGCTTCTTAATCGTGGAAGGCATTCTTGCCCTGCACTACAAGGAGTTACTGCCCCTGTACGACTACACCGTTTTTGTGGATGCACCGCACGAGGTCTGCCTGATGCGCCGCATCCATCGCGACACACGCGAACGCGGCCGGACAGAAGCAAGTGTTCGCGAACAGTTTGAGGCCCACGCGAAGCCCATGGCCGACGCGTTCGTGCTGCCCAGCCGCGCTTCCGCCGATAGCACGGTGCTTGGCACAGAAGCACTCGACTGGTCTGTGGAACTGGTACTCGCGGGCTTGCAAAAGCGCGGCATGCTCCAGGATAGGCAGCGTCAGCATTAGATCGTCACGGCAAGCCGGTCGCTAAACAACCACAGGGATGTTTGCCATGCCAGCAAGCCCGAAAACCCTGCGGTAATGCTCCACCAGTTCCACAGGCCCGCTTGCTTTCTCATAGTTGTCGGACAACTTTACGGCGCGGCGGCCATCGGCTGAAGTCAGTTTGCAGACCAGCGAGATGGGTGCCAGCGTGTCTTCGCCACGCGGATGGCATTCCCGAAAATCGTTCGTCAGCAGGGTGCCCCAACCGGACGAGAAACGTATGCGACGGTCGCCACGCCACTTGCGTGCATCGTGGAAATCAGCCGCGTTACGGAAATCGCGTGCGCTGGTCCCGGGCTGGATGACGCCGGAAAAGTAGGCGTGCAGGCTGAGAATCTCGTGCGCGTCCAATCCATCGCTGGCGATGACGAGCTTGCTTCGTGGATCTTTGCCACGCCGTTGCAGCCACGCAATGTACTCGTCACCCGCAAGGAACGGGTCCTTGGAGTCGATGCGCTGCCCGGTCCAGTCCGCAACCCACTCCGGCGCACCCTCCAGAAACTGCGTGGTGCCGTAGGTGTCTGGCAGCATGACAAGCAGCGACCCACCGTAGGTCTGCTGCCACAACTCAAGAATGCGGTACTGTGCAGCTTTCAGTTCATCGTCGCTGGTAGCAATGGCAGCCAGCGCCATGGGCAACTCGTGTGCGTTTGTGCCGATGGCTTCCAGGTCGTGCTTGTAGGCAAGGTAGGTGTTGCTGGTGCCGGTAAACGTGCCGTCCAGTTCGGCGTGCATCGCTTCGATCACAAACTCCTGCCACAGAAAGGAGTGACGCCGGCGCGTTCCAAAGTCCGCCACGGCAAGTCCGGGAACGCCGCGCAGGCTTTCAATTTTTCCCCACAGCCGCGACTTGGCGCGGGCGTACAGGATGTCGAGTTCAAACTCGCTCATGCCCTTCAGTGCCGCGCGCGTCTTCAACTCGTTCAGGATGGAGAGGGCGTAGATCTCCCATAGGGTGACGGCGACCCACTCGCCTTCGAAGGTCAACTCAAACTGCCCATCGCGCTCGGACAGTTCGAACTCAGACAGGCAAAATTCGTGTTCCAGCCAGTCCAGAAACGCCGGTTCAAAGATGCCCCGCGTGCCGTAGAACGTATTGCCTGCAAGCCAGATCATCTCGGATCGCCGGAACCGGAGGCGCTTCACGTGTTCGAACTGTGCGATCACCGCTTCACGGGGCACCATCTCGCCAAGGCGGAACTTTGCGGTGCGATTGTGCAGGCCAAAGCTGACGCGCGTGCCGCGGAAATGCCGCCAGATGAATTGCAGCATCAGCAGCTTGTAGAAGTCGGTGTCCAGCAACGAGCGCACGATAGGGTCCAGGTCCCAGTTGTGGTTATGCGCCCGCTCAGAGAAGTTGATGATCATACTTCGCTAGCCTACCAAGACACAGGTTCTGCCCCCGAAGCCTCGGTGGCTAAGACCATTTACCTGCTTGCGGTCTACCATGGTGCCGGAAGGATTTCTTACCTATGTCCCAGCCGTTCAGCCGTCGCCGTTTTGCGCAACTTGGAGTCGCCGCCGCAGCGTTACCGGGCGTTGCCTCCGCGTATTCCGAACAGGGCACCCGCCAGCCTGCGTCGCAAGTGACTGAGAGCTTTCCGGCTGGTTTCCTGTGGGGATCCGCCACTGCGTCGTACCAGGTGGAAGGCGCGGCGAAGGAGGACGGTCGTGGGGCTTCCATCTGGGACACCTTTTCGCACACACCCGGTAAGACCCACGGGGGTGACACCGGCGACGTCGCAACCGACAGCTACCACCGGTACCCCGAAGACATCGCCCTGATGAAGGCTTTAGGGCTGAAAGCGTGCCGGTTCTCCGTAGCGTGGCCGCGCATCTTCCCCACGGGAGCGGGCCAGCCGAATCAGAAAGGCATCGACCACTACCGCAAGTTTGCGGACGCGCTGCATGCCGCCGGCATTGAGCCTTACTGCACGCTATACCACTGGGACCTGCCCCAGCCGCTGGAGGACAAGGGCGGTTGGCAGAGCCGCGGTACCGCGCAAGCGTTTGCGGACTACGCGGGCTACACCGTCGCGCAGCTTGGCAGCAGCGTGACGCATTACATGACGATGAACGAGATTAGCACCTTCATCGAGCTGGGCTACGGCAACGGCATCCACGCACCCGGCCTGAAGCTGAGCCCCGGCAAGCTGGCGCAGGCACGCCACCATGCGGTGCTGGGCCATGGACTTGCCGTGCAGGCGATCCGTGCAAAAGCGCCATCCGGCACAAAGGTCGGCTGCGCGGAAAACCTGCAGGCCATCACGCCGGTCTTTGATTCGCCGGAGCATGTCGCCGCGGCTCGCAGGGCCATGGTGGAAGAGAACGCGGGTTACCTCAGCGTGATCCGCACCGGCCGCTACACCGATGCATACCTGCGTAAACTCGGCGCGGATGCGCCAACGTTCACGCCAGACGAGATGAAGGCGATTGGCAGCCCGCTCGACTTCCAGGGGATTAATCTCTACACGCCGACCTATGTGCGCGCTGCGGGAAACGCTGCCGGCTATGAGGTTGTGCCCAACCCATCGTCTTACCCGCACATGTTCAGCCCATGGCTCACCATCGGGCCAGAGGCTCTGTACTGGGCTCCCAAACTGGCAGCAGAAGTCTTCAAGATCAACGAAATCTACATCACGGAAAACGGCTGCTCGTCCGATGACAAGGTCGCCGCAGACGGTCATATTTACGACACGGACCGCGTGATGTACCTGAAAAATTACCTGACACACCTGCAGCGCGCCACACGCGAAGGCGTGCCGGTAAAGGGCTACTTCTGCTGGAGCCTCTTGGACAATTACGAATGGGCCGACGGCTATGAAAAACGTTTTGGCATTACCTACGTGGACTTCGCCACGCAGAAGCGTACACCGAAGCTGAGTTCCGACTTCTACCGAAGTGTCATCACAAAGAATTCGTTATAGGAGTTCCGCAGAAGTCTACCGTCACCCGAGGTTATAGCTTCCTACTTACCGAGTATTTACGGAAGCCTGATGCGGACACGGTAAACTGAAAGTGCTATGCCGACAAAACAGGAACTTCTCCAGAACCCGATCCAGCACATCGACATCAAGCAGCACAACGTCGTCGACCTGGTAGATGCCATGGCGTCCATGGCTTACTCCTCGCGCGACCTTGCACGCGCGGCTTCGATCTACGACATGATGCTGCGCGACACCGAATGCGGCGTAATTCTCTGCCTGGCAGGTTCGCTGATTTCGGCTGGCCTGCAAAAGATCATCGTCGACCTGATCCGTAATCACATGGTGGACGCCATCGTCTCAACCGGCGCGAACATTGTCGACCAGGACTTCTTCGAAGCGCTTGGCTATAAGCATTACGTCGCAGGCGAAGAGTACAAATACGGCGGCGGCGATGCCGAACTGCGCGAGATGATGATCGACCGCATCTATGACACCTTCATCGACGAAGAAGAACTGCGCATTTGCGATGAGACCACCGAGAAGATCATCAACAGCATGACGCCTGCTGCCTACTCCTCGCGCGAGTACATCCGCGAAATGGGCAAGTACCTGCAGGCCAACGGCCGTACGCCGAAAAACGGCAACCCGGATTCCATCGTGCTTGCAGCGTACGAATTGGATGTGCCGATTTTCGTGCCGGCATTCTCTGACTGCTCTTTCGGCTTTGGCATCGTGGCGCACCAGCACGCTCGCAAGGGCAAGACGGTTTGCTCCATCGACTCTGGCAAGGACTTTTACGAACTAACCCAGCTGAAGATCGAGAACCCGACCACCGGCCTGCTGATGATTGGCGGCGGCGTGCCCAAAAACTTCGCGCAGGACATCGTAGTTGCGGCGGACATCCTTGGCGTGGAAGCGTCCATGCACAAGTACGCCATCCAGATCACGGTGGCTGACGCGCGCGACGGCGCGCTGTCCGGCTCGACCCTGAAGGAAGCAAGCTCGTGGGGCAAGGTGGACCTGAATTATGAGCAGATGGTCTACAGCGAAGCGACCATTGCTTTCCCGCTGATTGCCGGATACGCCTTCCACAAGGGCGCTGCTGCTGCACGCACTGGCAAGCACTTCGCTCAGGTATTGGAGCCGGTCACAGCATAGATGTTCACATGCATCGCGGGCCGGTCTCACGACTTCGAGACCGGCTTTGTTCTGCCCGCAACCTCCACGCCTTCGGAGAGAGCGGCTACCCGGTACACTTTCTGCATGTCAGACGAATCTACACAGGCAGGCACTCGCAACCTGCACACAGAATCCATCGAAGAAACCAGTGACCAGCTAAGCCTGCTGCAGACAGCTGCGGAAGACCTTGCAAATACCCGGACCATTGATGATGAAACGCGAGCGGCAGTGGCTTTCGCTGCGCATAAACTTGCGCGATCGCTTGCCGACGCTGGCTTCACAGACGCCGCGATCATCGCACAGGAAATTGTTGCTGCGCTGAACCACGCAGGTTTGCCACAGCCGGAGCGGTTTCATCAGCAGGTCAATGCGCTGCGCGATGCGCTTGCGTCCAACCTCGAACCGTAAACCGCACGCAACCCACTGCAACCGCTCCCATCCAAAGTGTATGCACTTACTGCTTGTTTGGCTGCTTAGCGCTGTCGCACTGATCGTCGCAGCTTACATTCTGCCCTCGGTCGAGATTGAAAGCTTCGGCACCGCCATGATTGCGGCTGCCCTGATCGGCCTGCTGAACGCAACACTTGGCTTTCTACTGCGACTGATGGTATTCCCGCTCACATGGCTTGTGCCGGGTCTCGTGTACCTGCTATGCGACGCAGTGATGATCTACATCGTGTCACGTTTCCTGCGTGGCTTTGCCGTGCGGAACTTTACCGCTGCCTTTCTATGCGCGCTGGTCGTCGCAATCGTCAACATCTTGCTCGGCTCGTTGCTGTAGCAGCAGCAGTGCTGTTCACCAGCAGCTAGCATGGAGTGAGATGGATCCTCAGGCTGGCCAGGACAATCCCGACGAGACCCCTGCACCCATGACATCGATGGGTGGCAGCAGCGGCTTTGGACCACTCAAACTTCCACTCTTTCGTGACCGGTGGATCGCCTCCACTGTTTCCGGCGTGGGCACGTGGATGCAGGACACCGCTGCGACTTGGTTGATGACGGCGCTGACCGGTTCCCCGCTGCTGATTGCGCTGATGCAGACGGCAGCGAGTTTGCCTGTATTGCTGTTTGGGCTGTTTGCGGGTGCGACTGCTGACATCTTCGAGCGTCGCCGCCTCCTGATCTTCTGGCAGGCGTGGCAAATGATCGCAGTGGGGCTTATGGCCGTACTTGCGCTGCTCGGCATCATTGGCCCAACGACGCTGCTGCTGCTGACATTCGTCATGAACATCGGTTCAGCGATGAACAACCCGGCCTGGCAGGCTATTGTGCCAGAACTGGTGCCACGCGACGAGTTGCCGAACGCCGTGTCACTGGCTGCGGCCAGCAATAATCTTTCCCGTGCCGTCGGTCCTGCGCTGGGCGGCTTGATGGTGGCAGCGTTTGTCAAGGCAGCCACGGGTGCTGGATGGGTGTTCGCGCTTAATACCGGGTCTTTCGCGGCAGTCATCTTTGTGCTGTACGTGTGGAAGCGCAAACCGCTATTCAAGAGCGCGCTACCTGCGGAACGCATCATGGGATCAGTCGAGACTGGTCTGCGTTTTATTCGGTATGCGCCCGCACTGCAGGCTGTCTTCCTTCGAGCCTTTTTGTTCACGTTCTCCGTGGCCGCTGTGTGGTCTTTGCTCTCGCTGATCGCCAAGCGCGAGTTCGAACACGCCGCCATCTCGGGAGCCATGGGCTACGGCATCTTGAACGGTTCACTTGGATTGGGCGCGGTGATAGCTGCGGTACTGCTGGCGCAGGTGCGCGCGCGCTGGAGTTCAGATGCCATCCTTGCAGCGGCAAGCGTACAGTACATCGCTACGCTTCTGGTGCTTGCGTTTGTACACAACGTGTGGCTCGATGTGCTCTTCCTGATCGCGGGCGGCTTTGCATGGACGTCCACCATGTCGACCTTGAATGTGAATGTCCAG
>CAXTFT010000032.1:6552-28735 GCA_964243585.1 uncultured Terriglobus sp. | reverse complement strand
TATGCGCCCAGACGCTGAATCCCCAGTCGTCGCCGCCGACGAAGTAGGTGTGGTTGTCCTCGACCTCGAAGTTGATCTCGACGCCGGAGAATTGGCGGAGGAACGACTCGATGTTCGCGTCGAGCCTCCGCCCGACGCCTCCGAAGGCGACGACCAAGCAAAAGCTGCTGGACATTGGTGACAGATGGAGCCCTGAATCTGCTGCAATGTGTCATGCAGCGTGGAGAAACCCGAGACGGCCAGTTGCACGGGCGCGAGGCTGTTGTTCTGCGCGTAGAGGCGTGCGGTTGACTGCAACCTGCAGGTCGTTGAAGAGGTTGGGTCGAAACGTGTGCAACAGCGAGAGAACCGCGTTCTTGGGGTACTGCTGGGAGAGAAGCGTATCGCCGATGTAGCCGTTCGCATCACCATTGGGTACGGCCAGCCTCGTCTGGTCTAGGTTGTAGCGAAGGTAGGCGGACGTGCGCGGCGTAAAGATCTGATCGATGCGGATCAGGCCGAAGTCCTCGTTCTGCACCTGTCTGCCTGAGCCGTTGAACTGGTTCACGCTGGTGTTTGCAGTTGGGGTCTGCCCTGTCGGAAAGTACGCGAGCAGCGGTACCAAGGCCGGAGACTTTGCGGCTGTCGCTGTTCTGTAGGCGGCACTAGGCACAAAGCCAACCAGCGGCTGGGCAACTGTCTGCCGGAGACACTCATAGTTGGCGAAGAAGAAGGTGCGGTTGCGTACAAGCGGCCCACCGAAGCTGCCGCCGAACTGGTTTAGCCGCAAGGGCAGCTGACTGGTTGAGAAGAGGGCGCGGGCATTCAGTATGTCGTTGCGAAAGAATTCATAGGCGCTGCCGTGAAACGCGTTTGTTCCGGTTCTGGAAACCACGTCGATCTGGCCGCCCGTGGTGCCGCCATACTGTGCCGGGTAGATCGCGGACTGCGCCCGGAACTCCGCAATCGACTCCGACGAAAGCTGCACGCGCAGGTCCAGCTTTTGCGACTGGCGGAGAATGCCGGTTGCATCCACGCCGTCAAAGGTCACCTTGTTGTCGTCGATTCCGCGGCCAGCGAAGCGGATGGTCAGCTGGTTGCCGCTGCCGCTGTTGATGGCTCCGGGCACGAGCAGTTCGAGTGCGGCCCAGTTGCGACCATTGATGGGCAGGTTTTGAATCTGTTCGGGTTCAATGACGCCACCGACCGCTGCGTCATCCTTGTCGAGTGCGATGGCAGAAGCACTCACTGCCACCGTCTCCGCGGAGTTCTCCAAGGCGAGCTGCACGTCAGAGGTGCGTACCTGGCCGACTTCTAGGGTTATGCCCTTAAGTTCTTTTGCGGCGAAGCCGGGTGCCGTCACCGTGAGTGTGCAATTGCCGAGCGGCAAGCCGGTAAACACATAGGTGCCCACGCTCGTGGATGGCACGGTCTGCTGAAAGCCGGTGGCCGGGAATAGCACCGTCACCGTCGCTCTCGATACGAGCGCGCCGCTCGGGTCAGTGACTGTACCTTTCAGGTTGGCGCGGTCAATTTGTCCGGCGGCCGTGGCGGCTAGTGCGAGAGCGGAGCATAGTGGAGCGGCGACCGACTTCAAGCGAAACATGTTTGCTCCCGGGAACCGCCACATTCCAGCTTCCACGTCCGCGATGCGGGACAGCGCAGGCTTCGTGTGTAGCGATTGCTATGAGCGTATGAAGCCTGCCTAAAGACAAGCTGAAGATATGGGCGTGTCACGGAACATTCACGATTCCGGCTCATACTAGCCGTCAATGCGGGTGTTGATTGCGGAAGACAAGGTACGCATGGCCATGCTGTTGCAGCGCGCTCTGCAACGCGAAGGGTACCTTGCCGTGACCGTGCACGATGGCGAGGCGGCGCTTGCGGCGGTGCAGCGCCATCGGCTCGACGCCATCGTCATGGACGTAATGATGCCGAAGCTGGACGGCTTTGCCGTGCTCAGCAGAATGCGCGGCATGGATGTCAAAGTGCCGACGATTCTTCTTACCGCCAAAGATTCTAGCCAGGAGATTGTGCATGGTCTTGACCTTGGTGCGGACGACTACCTGACCAAGCCGTTCGACCTCGCGGTGCTATTGGCGCGGCTGCGCGCCCTCACACGCCGTTCTTCTGTGCTGGTGCAGGGACCCTTACGAGTGGGCGACCTCTTGCTGCATGCCGGCACCCATGAGGTGGAGTGTGCAGGCAGAACCCTAAGTTTGACGCCCATCGAATTCACGCTACTTGAGGCGCTGATGCAGCGCGCCGGCCGCGTGGTCCGCAAAGAAGAGCTTGCTGAGCTCGATTGGGGTATGGACGAAAGCTTCCAGGAAGGCACCCTGTACGTCTTCATCCGAGCCCTAAGAAACAAGCTGCACTTGCCCGGCCGGCCACACGTGCTGCATACGGTGCGCGGCGTTGGATACATGCTGCGACCGACGGCCCAGCCGTGAAACGTTTCTCGATAAATGTCCGGCTTACCGCGTGGTATGCCTCTATCTCCGCGGTTGGCCTCACCATCTTCGGCGTGGTGATGTGGTTTGTGCTTGCTACCTCCATGCTGTCTTGGAAAGATCGCACGCTGCAGACGCGAGCCGCCCGTACCGAAGCGGCGCTGGACGCAACCCTGGAAGATGCGAGCATGCTGAATCGAAAATTAGAAGAGGTCGTCGGCCTTCTGCCGGAAGGGGAGTGGATACAGGTTGTCTCTCCGCAAGGGGAGCAGCTCTTCCCTGCAGGGCGAACGCCGACACTGCGGTTGCCACCTCTGTCCTGCGGCGCACTTGCCTACCGTGACAGAACCGTCAATCGCGAGCACTTTCGCGAGTTGTGCCATCCCGTGAGGTTTGCAGGAAGGCCGGCTTACCTGCTGGTGCCCAGCCCTCTAAATGAAGATCGCATTCTGCTCAAAGCCTTCTCGTCCGGCCTCTACCGGATGGTTCCGATCCTGCTGGTCGTCTCCGCAATCGGCGGGTATCTGTTGAGCCGCCGTGCGCTGGCTCCAGTGGATTTGGTCATCGCAGAGGCGCAAACCATCACCGCACAGGACCTGAGCCGCCGCCTGACTGTGGCAACTGCTGATGATCAGCTGCGCCGTCTTGCGCTGGAGTGGAACAGCCTGCTCTCGCGCATAGAGCAAGCAGTGACGCGCATTTCACAATTCACCGCAGATGCTTCGCATGAATTTGAGGAGCCCCGTCGCCTTCATTCGCGCTACGGCGGAGTTCCAACTGGGCAATCCCGATCTACCGTTGGACCTGCGGGAAGCGCTTATCGCCATCCGGGACGAGACCGTGATGACAACCGAGTTACTGGAGAGTCTTCTGCAACTTGCCCGTGCTGAAAGCAAAGAGCCGCAGCCGACGCAATTGACCGACCTCCGGGAAATGCTCGCCGAAGCAAGCGATCACTTCGCACCAGCGCTGCAGGCATCACATCATGCGCTTTCTGTCTCATTCGCGTCCGCGGGTCAGATTCAGCTAAGAGTCAGCGCGAGCCACCTTCGGGCTGTATTAATCGCCATTCTCGACAACGCGGTGAAGTACACGCCGTCATACGGCCGCATCGATGTACATTGCGTCTACGACCGGGCACTGCACCTGCGGATCGCAGACACAGGCGTCGGCATCGCGGAGGAGCACCTCCATCGCATCTTTGATCGCTTTTTCCGTGTAGAAACGGCGCGCACGAGCATGCGTGAGGGTGTTGGTCTTGGCTTGGCGATTGCGAAGCAGCTCATGGAGAAATACGGCGGCTCGAGACGTGTTGAGAGCCGCATCGCGGTCGGCACTTCTGTCACCCTGACCTTTCCCGAAGCGCTCACCGTCGTGTCCTGAGACATAGGCTTACTGCGCCCCGACAGTCAGCGTCTCTGTCAATCTCTCCTGCTTGACCAACTTGCCGCTCGAGTCGAAGCGCAGCACAATGACCCAATCGTAGACATCGTCGGGCCACTTGGAATCCGGTAGCAGATTGGCCGGGTCAGCGCCGAACGTGAGTAGCAAGTGCGGAATCTGCCCATGACGCCACGCAATCAGTGGATGGTCGCCATGCGGCTGGTCGCGCAAAAGGGCGAGCAGCTTCTCAGGCTCCTTGGTGCCTGCCTCAAGATACAGCGGCAGACCCGTCGCTTTGCTGAGCGGTTCAAGCGTGAGCCGGGGCCGGCTACTGCCTTCCGAATTGGCACCCGCGTAAAGGGCATCCACCTTAAACCGGAGTGCGCCTTCGTGGAAGGGTTCGAAGTACCGGACATAGGCTTGCGCCCTCGCCGTTCCCTTTTCTGTCAGCAGTGGTCCTGCCACAGGCTTCTAGGCATGACGGATGATCAGGATCGTGTCGGAAGCGAGAAGTTCGGATTCGCCTGCGCCGCGCCGACCGAGCAGATAAGTGTAAGTAAGCTGAAGATAATTACTTGACGCATGGCTTCCTGACGCATGGACTCAAGATACGGGATGTAGCTAGCTTCAGTGAGCGGAGACGCGCGACCTGTCTCCTACTAAGAAGCTGTGGAATTCAGCGAGTCTTAAGGTTCAACGCGGCGAGAAGCTCCTTGCTTTCTTCTGTCACAGTCCTGTCACGCTGACGTGATGGAGCCGTCACAATCTCGACCTAGTCTCTGATTACTTCCGATCCCATGTCTTTTGGAGAAGCCGTGCGACGCCACACGCTCATCACCGCCATATTGTCAATCGCTGCTATCAGTGCAGCAACGCCGCACCTGTTTGCGCAAAGCGCTGGAACCCTCACCGGCACCGTAACCGATCCTCGCGGCGCAGCTCTGCCGAATGCCGCCGTGGTGGTTCATAACAAGGGCAACACTGTTTCGCGCAAGACGGCATCGGACGCCGCTGGTCGTTTCAGCATTGCTGATCTGCCGCCCGATAACTATGAGGTCGACACATCTGCGCCTGGCTTTTCCGTCAATAAAGTCCTGCAGGTAGCTGTGCGGGCGAACCAGCCGTTTGAACTGCCCGTAGTGTTGAACTTGAGCGACATCAATGAACAGGTAACGGTTGAGGCCGAGGCATCCGACTCGATCGCTGCGCAGCTGGCACCTCTAGACGCTCGACTGGACGCGCGGTCGGCACGGACGGAGATCAGCGACCACTACATTGAAAATTTCACCTCGCCCGTTGCGGATTACAGTGAGGTGATTGCGCTCTCGCCGGGAACATTCAATGTCAATGCAAACGGCGTGGGCTTGGGCGATAGCAAGAACTACTTCCGAGGCTTCGCCGACGGTCAATACGACATCACCTTCGACGGCATCCCCTTCGAAGACACGAACTCACCCACCCATCACTCCTGGGCATTCTTCCCGTCCCAGTTCATTGGTGGTATCGACTTCGACCGCTCTCCGGGCAGTGCTTCCACAATCGGGCCGACGCCGTTCGGCGGCTCCATCAACCTGCTATCAGAGCCGGCGCGTTCGCAGCAGGATCTGCGTTCTGGCGTATCTTACGGTTCGTTCAATACGGTGCTCTACGATGCCAACTACACCACCGGCGACTTCGGCCCGGGCAAGAAGATGAATTTGTGGCTGGATGTGCACCATCTCTCTTCGGATGGCTTTCAGACTTACAATCACCAGCGACGCACAGCCGGTGCGTTGAAGTACCAGTACAAGCTTTCGGAACGGACGACACTGACGGGTTTTAGCAGCGTTCTCAGTCTTGACACGAATACACCCAACTTCAACAGCCCGCAACGGAGTGAGGTTGCTGCGAACGGATACAACTACCTGCTGAACAATAATCCGGGTAGCAGTGAATACCATGGCTACAACTTCTACCATGTGCCGACAGATTTTGAGTATGTCGGCCTCAAGCGGGAGCTTGGCCGCGGTTGGTACCTGGATACAAAGCCGTACACTTATAGCTACAACAACCATCAGAACTACGCAAATACGCAAAACAGCACCATCACCGCAGCTTGTGACACAGAAGTGGCCATCAAAGCCGCGGCTATCGACGCAGTACACCTGCGGCACAGACAAGCTGAACAGCTACCGCAAATACGGCGAAGTTACTTCACTCAGCCAGGTGTCGCGCTTTGGCATCTTCCGCACAGGCCTTTGGTATGAGTGGGCAAGGACGGACCGCTTTCAGACACCGCAGAACCCGCGCAATCTTGCAGACTCGGTTCTGCCGAACTTTCATGAACAGTTCTGGACAAACAGCTACCAGCCGTTCGCCGAGTACGAATGGCATCCCACGCAGAAGCTGACACTGGTAGGTGGGTTCAAGTACGCCAGGTACACGCAAGACCTCAAGCAGTTTGCCGACAATGGTAAGACGATCGGCAATATCGATCCGGTGACCAAGGCTTCCTTTGCCTTCCGGCGCGCTTACGGTGAGTACAAATCCTACCTGCCTTCCGGCGATGCGAACTACCGCATCCGGCAGAACTGGTCTGTTTACGGCCAGGTAGCAACGGGTAGCATCATTCCGCCGAGTAACGTATTTGACCAGTCCGGGACTGTCACAACACTGCCGAAGCCCACGGGCGCACTTACCTTTCAGACCGGCACCGTCGTGAAACTGAAGCGCGTTTCCCTCACAGGCGACTACTTCCACATTCATTTCGGAAACACTTATACTGCCATCGCCGACCCGAATCTTCAGTCCGGTACGCAATTCTTCTCCAGCGGCGACAGCGTGACGCAGGGCTTTGAAGGAGAGACAAACCTTGCGTTTACCAATCACCTAAGCCTCTACCTGAACGGCACAGTGGGTGCAGCACGCTTTGTCTCGCAGACCATCAGCACGCCTTCAGCAACGGCCGGGCAGCCGGCTACAGACGTAACCAATCCCGCATACAAGCAGTGGGTGGCCAACACGCCCGCAAACACAGAGGGTTATGGGCTGTCTTACCAGAGCGCCCGCTTTGATGCCGGCATCTTTAACAAGCGGATTGGGCCTTACTGGAATGCGCAAGGCAAGTTCCAGCAGGTTACGCCCATCGATCCTTTCCAGATCACCAATCTGTTCTTCAACTACTCCGTGCGAGGGGGCCACCTGCTGGATGGTAGCAAGCTCCGACTTAGCTTCAACAACCTCTTCGACACGCGGGCGATCACAAGCGTGAGCGCGTTCAACAAGACCGACACACTCGGTCAACTTCCGGGGCGCAGCGTTACGATGTCGTTCGTCTTCGGCCTCTCACCCAAGCGGTAGCGGCCGGTCCTGGCGGACGCATCGTTACTGGATGCGCTCGCCACTTTTTCGAGGGTTCGCATGAAGAGCAACATTGCAGGTGCGTTCTTGACGAGCGCCTTCTGTTGGGCGGTGCTGCTGCCGGGACAAGCTGCAAAGCACTATGAGCCGTACTACCTGCCCGCTGTCAGACCAGACTACGCTGCTGCCATTGGTCCGCCACCGGCGGCTGGCACAAGTGAGGCGCTCCGCGATGCAGAGGCAGTAAGGCTGGCAGAAAAGACTCGCACATCTGCGGAAGTCACGCAGGCACAGAATGATGACGCGCAGGAAGACATCTTCCTGTACTCAACTGTACTCGGCCCGCCTTCAATGCGGCTGCACTTCCCAAGCTGGCAGCCTTGTCTGCCCACCTGCGTAACGATGTTGGCGTAACCAGTCCGCCACTTAAAGCGCGCTTCCAGCGGCCGCGGCCCTTTCTGGTCGACCAACTGCATCCAGTGTGCGAGCAGAAGAAAGAGGGGTCGTACCCAAGCGGTCACGCTTCTGTCGGTTACCTGACCGGATTTGTCCTCGCACAGATGATCCCGGAGAAGGCGCCGGCCATCCTTGCGCGGGCAGGGGCATATGCCCATAACCGCGTCGTCTGCGGCGTCCACTACCCTTCTGACGTTGAGGCGAGCCGGACACTTGCTTTAGTGATGCTCGGAGAACTCTCCAGTTCTGCGCGCTTTCAGCAGGATGTGCGAGAGGCTGAGGCGGAGCTTGGCCAGCACGGTCTGCGAAAAACGGAAGCGACCAACGGGCAGACGACGGCCCCGTGATGAGCACGATTAGCGTGTTCTCCAGATAGCGACGCAATTTCAGCTTGTTTAAGGCTTCTCGCTTACAGTCGTCATATGCAGGTCAAGAGTGTTCTTGTTCTCTGTTTGCTCCTTCACACCGGTGCTGCTGTTACGGTCAAGGCGCAGCAGGACGCCACGGCAGCAACCGAACCGCTCACCCTGGAACAGGTAATTGCGCGAGCAGTGGCCAACGAGCCGGCATTTGCGGCAGCGTCGGCTGAGCAAAAAGCCCTGCGTCTTGAACGGCAGAACGCGAAGGCTGCCCTACTTCCGTCGGCGACGTATCACAATCAGGTGATCTACACGGAGCCGGCGGGCACCGCGGCAACCCGCATTGGGCAAACCACGGGCGAGATCGCTCCGGTCTTCATCGCAAACAATGCCGTGCGCGAGTACGCGAGCCAGGGAGTATTTAACGAGACGCTCGGCTTTGCGCAGGTAGGAGCCATCCGGTTGGCGACAGCTAATGCGCTGCGGGCCGATGCCGAGCTTGAGATTGCCCGGAGAGGGCTGGTGGCCACCGTCGTCAGCCTCTACTACGGCGTGGGTGCCGGGGCGGACAAGGTTGCCGTCGCCGAGCGAGCGCTTGAAGAAGCCGATCACTTTGTCGACATCACGCAGAAGCGGGAAGCCGCGCGCGAAGTCGCTCACGCGGACGTGCTGAAGGCGCAACTATCGCAACAGCAGCGCGGACGCGAGCTGGAAGAGGCGCGGCTGCAGACGCAGAAAGCAAAACTGGAATTGGGCGTGCTGCTCTTTCCCGATCCGGCCACGACGTACACGCTTGCTGCCGTGGGAGCGCCGCCCTTGCTGCCGGACAGGGCCGACGTGAATGCGCTCGCCTCACAGAACAATGCGGAAGTACGCAGCGCGCAAGCCGGCCTGCAGGCGAGCCAGGCTGAGACCTTTACGGCGCAAGCGGCGTTGCTGCCTGAACTGGCGCTGAATGCCACTTACGGCATCGATGCAACCAACTTCGCGGTCAGCGGGCCCGATGGCACGCGCAATCTCGGCTACTCCTTAAGTGCCGCGCTCGACATTCCGGTGTGGGACTGGCTGATTACGGAACGCAGGATCAAGATCAGCCGGCTACGCCAAACCGCTGCAAAGACGGCCGTGGCGGCAGCGCAGCGGCGTCAGCTCGCAAATCTTGCCGAGTTCTATGCGGAGGCCGATGCTGCCTTCAAGCAAACGGCATCGCTCGACGCAAGCGTGGTGACCGCCCGCGAAAGCCTGCGGCTGATAAATCTGCGTTACGTCGACGGGGAGAGTACCGTGCTGGATGTGGTGGATGCGCAGAATGCTCTGTTGTCCGCCGAAACAGCACAGATCGACGGCCGCGTCCGCTACCAACTGGCACTTGCCAACCTGCAGACACTTACGGGGAAACTCTGACGCCATGAGCCGATTCCATCGCCTGCAACGCCCATTTGCCTGCTGCTCTGTGCTCCTGCTACTGGGAGGCTGCAAGAGCAAGGAAGCAGAGCCGCCCGACGCAGCCATCACCGTGCAGGCCGCGCATCCGATGCAAGGTGACATCTCTGAAGAGATCGCCGCTGACGCAATCCTTGCGCCACTCTCGCAGGCAGCTTTGGCACCGCGCATCAGTGCTCCCATACGGGCAGAGTATGTGCAGCGCGGAGCGCGCGTGCACAAAGGCCAGTTGCTGGTCTCACTCGAGAACCGCGACCTGCAAGGCAGTGCGCTGGACACCAGGGGAGCGCTGACCGCGGCCAAGGCAAGTTACACCGCAACCGTAGATGCCACCATCCCGGAAGACATGAAAAGGGCCGAGTCCGACGTGCAGCAGACCCGTTCCGCGCGAGACGTCGCACAGCGTACGGCCAAGGAGCGCCAGCAGCTGTTTGCTCAGGGCGCGCTCTCGGGGCGCGACGCGGATTCGGCCGCCGCTGCCGCTGTGCAGGCGGAAGCGGCCTTTGAGAACGCGCAAAAACATCTTGAGTCGGTGCGCCGAACAACGGAGCGCACCAGCAAGCAAACAGCGCAGGGCCAGGTGCAGTCAGCGGAGGGCAAGTTCATCTCAGCGGAAGCGCAAGTCGGCTACGCGGAGTTGCGCAGCCCCATCAGCGGCGTGGTCACCGACCGGCCGCTCTTCCCAGGGGAAACTGCGGCCGCAGGATCCCCCGTTGTTACCGTGATGGACACATCTTCGCTCCTTGCCAAGCTCCATCTGGCTCAGGCGACAGCGCAGAAGCTGAGCATCGGTCATAAAGCGGAGCTGCAAGTTCCGGGTGTCGATGAGCCACTTGAGGGGCAGGTTTCCTTTATTAGCCCGGCGCTCGATCCTGGTTCGACGACCGTCGAAGTGTGGCTGCGGCTGCCAAACGCTGACGGGCACCTGAAGGTCGGTACACCGGTGCACGCGACCATCCTGGGCACCACCATTGCAAACGCAATCCAGGTGCCCAAGGCTGCCATTCTGCCCTCACAGGATGGCGGCACGACTTTGATGGTGGTGGGGCCTGATAGCAAGGCGCACAAGCGTGTGGTGAAGGTTGGCATCCGGACAGACAAGGCCGTGCAGGTCACCTCAGGACTTGCTGCCTCTGACACGGTAGTGACCTCGGGTGGGTACGGGCTCAGCGACGGCGCCAAGTTGGAAATCGGGAAGCCCGGAGCGGGCGAGGACAAAGACTGATGTCCGGGCAAAGCAACGACAACAGGCCGGATTCGCAATACTGGCTCGCCAAGTCGGTCCGCACTGTGTTGTTCCTGGCAGTGGCGCTCACCGTCGCAGGCATCTACGCCTTCTTCAAGACACCCATCGCCGTCTTTCCTGAGACGAACTTTCCGCGCGTGGTCATCGGCGTTGACAACGGCGTGATGCCAGTCGAGCAGATGCAGGTCACCATTACTAAGCCGATTGAGGACGCGGTGAACAGTGTGCCCGGCCTGGTGACGGTGCGCTCTACCACAAGCCGCGGCTCCGCCGAGGTCAGCCTCTTCTTCGATTGGTCCGTCGACATGTTCCGCACGCTGCAGCTTGTGAACGCGGCGCTGAGCAAGGCGCAACAGAGCCTGCCGGCGACGGCGAAGCTCACCAGCAATCGGCTCACCTTCGCGACCTTTCCCATTCTTGGCTACAGTCTTACCTCAAGCACCCTGTCACAACCGCAGCTCTGGGAGCTTGCGACTTATACGCTGAAGCCGCCGCTGAACCGCGTTAATGGTGTCAGCACGGTCACCGTGCAGGGCGGGCAGGTGCCTGAGTTCCACATTGTGCCAAACATGGCGAAGCTGCAGGCCGCAGGCGTCACGATCCTGGACGTGACCAATGCGGTGCAGAGTTCAAACATCATCGATTCGCCGGGCCTCTATGAGCAGGACCATCAGCTTGTTCTCGCGCTGGTCGGGGCGCAGGCGCACGATATCGAAGGGCTCAAGCAGCTCACCGTGAAGACCACTACGGGCGGTGCACCGGTGCGTATCGGCGACATCGCTACAGTCATTCCAGCAACGATGCCCGTCTACACCGCGGTTCGTTCGGATGGGCAGCCGGCCGTGCTGATGAACATTACGCGTCAGCCGAGCAGCAACACGGTTGCCGTTGCCGATGACGTGGAGGCAGTGGCGGCACAGTTGCGGGCCGGCCTTCCCAAGGGCACGGAGTTCACGCCGTATTACGACCAGTCCGGCATCGTGCGCGAGAGTGTGCGCAGCGTGCGTGACGCCATCCTGATCGGCTTGTTGCTGGCGTGCATCATCCTCTTTCTCTTCCTGCGCGACTGGCGCTCGTCACTCATCGCCGGCCTGGTGATCCCGGTTACGGTTGCGGCTACCGTGCTGATGCTGTGGGCTATCGGGCAAAGCTTCAACCTCATGACGCTGGGCGGTCTTGCCGCCGCCATCGGCCTCGTCATTGACGATGCCATCGTCGTGGTCGAGAACATCGTGCTGCATCGCGAGGCAGGGCAGGGCAGGGTTGAGGCGATCCGCTCCGCGCTGAAAGAGATTGCGCATCCGCTGGTTGGCTCCACGGTTACACCGGTGGTCGTCTTTCTGCCACTGATTGCGGTGACCGGCGTGACCGGCAGCTTCTTCCGGGCGCTGGCGATTACCATGACCATCTCGCTGCTCACGTCGCTTCTGCTTGCGGTGACCTTTACGCCGGGACTCGCATTGCTGCTGCTGAAGCCCTCCGGCGGGGAGCAGCCCGGGGCGCACGGCTCTCGGGAGCGCGAGCACGGCGCGGCTGGCCCGGTGCTCGGCCGCATCCTGCGCTGGCACAAGCGCGGCCTAGAGTGGTCGCTGCGACGGCCCGCGCTCTTGGGACTGGGTTGCCTGCTGCTGGCGGCAACCGCGTTCGTCGGGTACCGGTTCCTGGGCTCCGACCTGCTGCCTTCCATGGACGAAGGCGGGTTCATCCTCGACTACATCATGCCCGCGGGCAGCTCGCTGCAGTCCACCGACCGCGTGCTGACGCACCTGGAAGAGATCCTGCGCAAGACTCCCGAGGTGGAACACGTGAGCCGGCGCACCGGTCTGCAGATGGGGCTTGCTGCCGTGACGGAAGCAAACACGGGCGACATGACCGTGAAGCTGAAAGACAAACGCAAGCGCGCCATCGACGACGTGATCGCCGACATTCGTGCCGAGGTGAAAGAGAAAGAGCCCGAGCTGGATACGGAGTACATCCAGGTGCTGCAGGACAACATCAACGATCTCTCCAACGCGCCCGAGCCCATCCAGATCAAGCTCTTCAGCGAAGACCCGGCGCTGTTGAGCGAAGTGGCTCCACGCGTTGCCGATCAGATTGGCACCGTGCAGGGCGTCGTCAGCGTCGAGAACGGCATTGAGAACACAATCAGTGGTCCGGCCACAAACTTTCAGATAGACCCGCAACTGGCCGGACGGCTTGGCTTCACGCCCACCGAAGCCGCTGAAGATGCGACCTCCATCCTGGATGGCGTGACCGTGAACGATCCGGTCATCGCCAACGGACGTCCCTACACGGTACGCGTGCGCCTTGGCGAAGAGACCCGCCGATCGCTCGACACTATCCGCGACACCGTCTTCAACTCGGCTTCCGGCCACACTGCTTCACTCGGCTCAATGGCTACCGTGACGCAGTTACCGCCGCAAAACGAGATCCGCCGGGAGAACCTGCAGCGGCTTGCCGTGGTTACTGCGCAGTTACAGGGCACGGATCTCGGCACGGCGGTCAAGCTGGTACAGGCCAAGGTGCAGGTGATGCATCTGCCCTCCAGCGTTCGCGTGGAGTACGGAGGCACCTACCAGGAGCAGCAGAAATCGTTTGGGGACCTGCTTCGGGTGCTGCTGCTCGCGCTTGTGCTTGTCTTCGGTGTGCTGCTTACGGAGTTCCGCAATTTCGCTGCCCCGGTTGCCATCCTGGCGTCCTCGGTGCTGTCCATCGCCGGTGTCGTTGGCGCGCTGTTGCTCACCGGCATGACCTTCAACGTCGCCTCCTTCATGGGCCTCATCATGGTCATCGGGATCGTTGCAAAGAACGGCATTCTGCTGCTCGACGCCGACGAACGCTTCCGCCACGAAGGGCAAAGCGCACGCGACGCGATGGTATCTGCCGCGCAGCGCCGGCTACGTCCTATTCTGATGACCGCGCTAGCCGCCATCACCGGCATGCTGCCGCTGGCACTTGCACTCGGTGCAGGCTCGCAGATGCTGCAGCCTCTAGCCATTGCGGTCATTGGCGGAGTGGTGATCTCCATGGCACTAAGTCTGATCGTGACACCGGTGATCTCTCACTTGCTTACGAGGGATCACACCCTCGAAGCAGCTTAACCTTCGGTTGGCTCAGAGGCGAGTGCGCGAAGCAAAGTAAAGAGCCTGCCAAAACTTGGCAGGCTCTCTTGCGTTCCACTCTCACGCACGATTAGGGCATGTGTCAGCGGCCTACGATGATGACGCTAAACGTATCAGGTAGCGCCTGGGCGCGAGGCCGCGGATTCGCTGCAGTGGCTTCGGGTTTGGGTCCGAACTCCGCAGTGGCAAGGTAGACGCGGTCCGTTGAAGCGTCATACGCCATTGTGCGTGCGCCCTTCTGCGTGGGCAGCATCTGCTCAGTCTTGTAACCGTTTTTCGCATCCACGACCGAAAGCGTGCCGTCTCCGTTGGAACTGAAGGCCAACTGATCCTTCGCATCCCATCCGGCGGCGTCAGGCCCATCGCCGACGCTCGGCAGAGCGAGCACCCTGCCGGAGTTTGCGTCCACCACGGCCATCTTGCTCCCATCGCATACAGCAAACAGGCGCGCCTTGGCAGAGTCAAAGGCAAGACCGGAAGGTGATTCGCAGCCTTTCACGGCCCAGGTATCCACGAGCGTGTTGGTCTTTGCATCCAGCTTCACGATGCTGTTTTTGTCTTCGATGTTCGCGAAGACGTTACCGTGGCCGTCAGCCTGGGGAAACTCGGGCTTGCCTGGAAGCGCGATGGTCGCAACCACCGAGCGCTTGGCTGCGTCAATCACGGTTACATTTTTGCTGCGGCCATTGAATGCCCAGACCGTCTTGGTCACCGGCTCGAAAGCAATGCCATCAGGATTGGCGCCGGCGGGTACTGAACCAAGCGTTGCAAACGTCTTGCGGTCAAAGATGACGACGGCGTTTGCGCCGCCATCGCTGATGTAACCCACCGCGCCGTTCGGATCGAGAGCTACGCCGTGCGTACCCTTTAGGCCGGTGATCGCGCCAACGGGCTTGCCGGTCTTGGTGTCGACCACCTCAACGCGCGGACCATGTGTGACATAAAGCAAGTGGGCAGATGAATCAGCAAGCAGGTAGTCCCAGCCGCCTACGCCCCCTATCTTCCAGCGGTCTGTAATTCGGTAAGGGCCCTGTGCAAAGGCACAAGCAGCCATCCCATAGGCTGCCGCTACTACGAGACACTTGGATGCAAGCTTGTTCATAAATCTCCCTTGATTCCTTCTGCTGTGAGTTGTATCGCAGGCAGCTTAAGTTTCCATAAAAGTAGCGCGGAATGTTGTTCCGACACCCACGGAGCTCTCTACCGCAATCGTGCCATCTGCGGAAGAAACGATTGCTTTGCAGATGGAAAGGCCAAGCCCAGTCCCACCTGTCGCGCGTGACCGAGACGTGTCTTCGCGGTAGAAGCGTTCAAAGACATGAGGCAGAGCCTCCTGGCTGATACCGTGCCCATAGTCGCTCACTGTGAGCAGAACACGGCCAGCCTCCTTCCTAACCCCGATACTCACGAAGCCGGATGCGGGGGAATGCTGGACAGCAATAATGAAGAGATTAGAAATCAGCATATCTGCGCGTTCGTCGGAAAGACGATTTTTAGAATTCGGCTCTAATTTAGTCTGAACTGACACTTCACGTAACTGTGCGATTGGCTGGAGTGTTTCGCAGACTGTCGCGACTACGGAAGACAAATCGACCGAAACAACATCATCTTCGTGGAACCCTTCGATGCTCGTCAAGCGAAGCATCTGCGCAACGAGGCTCTCAACACGATCATTGCTGTAAGAACACGCTCGAGCCCCTCTTGGTACTCCTTGGCAGTGCGCTCGCGGAGCATAAGTAACTGCAACGAGGAGCGGACTACGGCGATAGCCGTCTTCAATTCGTGCGCAGCATCGCCGAAGAAGCGATGCTCGTTCTCGAAAACTTTGTGAAGATTCGACACGGTTCTGGTAAGTACCTGTCCGAGAGGTTCCAGTTCTTTCACGCGTTCCACGGAAGCTGGCGTCTTGAAGCATAGATTGGTGGACGAAACTTCTTCTGCCGCCGCCGCGAGTTCCGTGAGAGGAAACAGCGCTCTGCGCATCAGCAGAACAGCGATGGCAGCGGTACAGGCAGCGGCAAGCAGAATTGCAAGTAGGCTGTAGCTTGCCGCTTCCAGCACCTCATGCCAGATGTTTGCGTCAGGGGATGCGTAGACGATCGTGACTATACGCCGGATACCCTGACCGCTGTTCTCATCTTTATCTACGATACGTACAGCTGGTCGTTGCAATACTCGGTACGATCGGCCGCCAGAGTTTGCAGAGCGAACGCCGTTTCCTTCCAGTCGGACTGCTTCGAGGTTCACACCAGGAGAATGTCCAACCAGGTTTGCAGCTTCGTCGTAAACAGCGTAGAGGTCCGAGCTGGGCAGTACAAGCTCTCTCGGATCGACGAAGACATGATCTTGCTTGTCTTCTTCGTCCTGAATAGCGCCAAGCAATGAGTCGGAACGGCCACGTAATTGAATGTCAAATGCATGCAGCCGCGTTCGCCTCTCGTGATGGAATGTCGCCAGTGCAAGCCCAAGCGCGCAAACTACTTGTGCAGTTAACATGATCCCTATGATCTGTCGCGAGAGGGAGCGAACTCTTTGACGATTCATTCGGGGAGCCCTGCAAGGCGATAGCCTCGTCCACGCGACGTTTCTACTACGTCTGAGATCTCAGAGCCTCTCAGCTTTCTGCGAAGATTCGAGACGTGTGCCTCGATCACATATGAATGGTGCTCCCAGGTGAAGTCATAAAGGTGCTCTAACAATTCCTGCTTGGAGACGATTACCCGCGGACGGTACATCAGGTACTCAAGAATGCGGTATTCGGTAGGAGACAAATCGATAGCCTTACCGGCGTGCACTACGGATTGCTCACCTGTTTTGATTTCGAGGGCTCCATGGCGTAGTACCGAGCGTGCTGCGCCTTTGCCTCGCCGGATGAGCGCTCTACACCGCGCGATAAGCTCTCCAAGATCAAATGGTTTTGAAAGGTAGTCGTCCGCACCAAGGTTGAAGAGATCAATTTTATTTAGGGTGTCCCCTATAGCAGTGAGGATCAGAACCGGAGTAGTGTCCTTTGCGGCTCTTATCTGGCCTAGGATCTCCTCACCGCTACGGTTGGGAAGCATCAAATCCAAGATGATCAGATCGTAGTTGCCTGTCCAACAGAACGTTATCGCTTCTTCGCCATCGTGCGTTACATCAACGGCGTATCCCGATGATTCATGCAATCCATTGGCTATATTCTCGGCGAGCCGAAGCTCGTCTTCAATCACTAGAACTCGCATACATGCACCTCGGCTGGATCAGAGGCATGACTGAAGGACAAAGGGAGAGCTTGTATGACCTGGTTGACATGGGCCCTCTTGTCCGCAGTGTTCGCGGCATTGACCGCACTTTCCGCCAAAGCGGGTATCGCTGGCGTCAACGCAAACCTCGCAACCGCGGTTCGCACAAGCATCGTGGTCGTCTTTGCCTGGAGCATTGCCATCGCTGCAGGAGCACATGGCGAAGTTACGCTGCTCTCGCGTCGGAACTGGCTCTTTCTGATTCTTTCCGGCTTGGCCACTGGTTTCTCCTGGATTTGCTACTTCAAAGCTCTCTCGATGGGGCAGGCCTCCCGGGTTGGACCTGTTGACAAACTTAGTGTCATCTTTGTGATCCTGCTCGCCTCCCCGCTCTTGGGTGAAAGCATCACGAGCGCGAAACTGATTGGAGGACTCTTGATCGTCGCCGGTGTGGTAGTCACATCTTTCAGCTAACGGGTACGCATTCTTGCGGCACGGGAATTTGGATCAGAGTGCCACAGCAAACCTTCAGTTTCCCTTGAGACGCGGCGTGTACTCCTTAATCAATGGTTCCTTCAATCACGACATCATCGCGACGTACCTTCTTGAAGCAGACATTTGCCTTCAGCGCGCTCATGGGTGCGGGCAGGCTTCCAGCATCAACCGGTGCCCTTGGCGGTCCAGATGCGACGGAACTCATTGCAGTCGGTGACTGGGGTTGGCCTAACCCGCAAGAGGCCAGATCAGTGTTGCTAGCGGCATGCGAGCTTACGTCCAGCACCTGAAGATGAAGCCTAAGGCGCTGCTGCTGTTGGGCGATAGTTGGTAAGGTCCGTTGGAAGGCGGCGCACGCTCGCCGCGATGGAAAACCCAGTTTGAAGACACGTACCCACAGGAGACATTTCCCGGACCTGCTTACACCATCCTGGGTAACCACGACTATCAGAACGCACCATTAAGCAAAATAGATGCTGAACTTGAATAGGCCAAAGTCTGCTCCAGTGGAGTCGGGCATACACGATGACGCTCCCCGCACGTTGGTACAGCGTTAATCTGCCGAAAGACAATCCTCTGGTCACAGTGATCGCGCTTGACAGCAACGTACCGGGTCAAAAGAGCTTTGGCTCAGGCTTCTTCACGATGACTGAGGAGATGCGATTGGAGCAGCTTGCCTGGTTCAAAGCCGAACTAGAGAAGCCGAGGCAAACTCCTTTTCTCTTCGTGATGGGTCACCATCCTTTGTACTCGAACGGCAAGCATGGTGATCACGACATACTCATCCGAGACTGGAATCCGCTTCTTCGGGAACACAAGGTGACTGCGTATTTAGCGGGACATAATCACGATCTGCAGCATCTTGAGTTTCAAGGCCGCCCCACAAGCTTCTTCTGCTCTGGGGCGGGTGGTGCAGATCTGTACAACCTTCGCCAAAGCCAGAGACAGCGAGGTCCGTTCGCGGAAAGGGTCTTCGGGTTCAGTCATATTAGCGTGACGTCTTCAATATTGACGTTCAGGCACTTAGATTCGGTAGGAAAAGTCCTACACGTATTCTCGAAGACGTCCAGTGGCGTAATGACAGTGATTTAGACGAAAATGCCCGTATCTCTGCAGGCTTGGTTCAATGCTCACGCACCGCGATGGCGAAGCTTTTTCGTAAGGCATTGCCTGAAGTACCAAGAGAACATGCAACTGGTTCCTAGTAAAGAAGATCACAAGGACAACAGTAGCTACAGGTGCTCACGGTGAAACGATTGCAGTGAGTCGCAACGAAGTTGCACCCGAAAGCTGCTGCCAAGACCGATTTGGGAAGAGACCGAAATCTCTCCCTTGTGCGCCTCGACGATGCGCTTGGCGATGGCAAGGCCCAACCCATTACCGCCTGCTTCGCGAGTCCTAGCTCGATCAGCACGGAATGAACGATCAAAGATTTTCGTAAGTACTTCTGGACTCATACCGTTGCCTGTGTCACTAACGATCAATTCCATTCTTAACCCTATCGAGTGAAGAGCGACTTTTATGTCACGGTGATCGGGAGTGTACTTTACGGCATTGTCAAGAAGAATGACTGTCAATCGCCGCAGCAAGGACGCATTCCCCCGGATCCATCCGTCGTGCGTGATGTCCATCGAGAGCCGCTGCGACTTCTCGCACAGACGGCCTCTGAACTGTTCGCAGGCCTCCTCAACGATCTCAGACAGAGGTACTACATCCTGCAGTGAAGCGCTATCGCGAAAGTCTCGTTCAGCCATCAGCAGTTCGTCAAGCAATTGCGCTGTGGCACGGCACTCAGTAGCGATGACCTGCAGTGTTTTGCTGTACTCTGCGGTGCCGCGCTCGCGCTGCAGAGCCACTTCCACGCTGGCAAGCATTACCGTCATGGCGGTGCGCAGGTCATGTGAGATGTCACTGGTGAACTGACGGAGTTGCGTGACTGCCCCTTCCAGCCGGCTCAGCAGATCGTTCCAAGCTTCTGCGAGACGCTGTACCTCATCACCGGTGTGCGGCACAGGTAGGCGCTCCCCTAAATTTTCAATCCCGATTCTTGATGCCGCACGGGTCATGCGATCCACCGGCAGAAGCGCTCGCGCCCCAAGCAACATACCGCCACCTAACGAGCCGAACAGCGCCAACGGCAAAATTAAAAGATACGAGCCCAGCACCGTATGCAGAGTGCTGTCATGCTCGTCCACTTGCCCGGCAATGCTGACCCGCAGTGTGCGGCCGTGCGCCCTAACGGCTTGCTGAAAGAGCCGTATGTGCCGCCCATTCACCGTGGCCAAGCGAATGCAGGGTGATATGCACGACGAGCTCGGCCAAGCGAAAGGAACGGCAGGAGACGCGGCATATAGCGTACCCGACTCTACATCCATTACCTGCAACTGCTCTGTTTCCGGCGACGCAATGCTGAAGCGTCGAATCTCCTTTGCTAGCTGTTCCGGCGGCATCTTGACCATGCTCCGTCCCGCGGGCACATCGCCGGCTGCTGAATCGAGAAAGCGCACCAGCCGGTTGGCACGCCGTTGCAAGGTGGCGCTGCGGGCGCTCTCCAACATATGACGCAGGTACAACCAGGAGGCGCCTCCGAGAACAATCAGGCCTGCCATGGTGATGCCACAGTACATCAGGCAAAGCCGGACGCGCAGCGATCGTGTGTTAGGCAGCATGACGCGACGAAAGGCAATAACCGAGTGAGCGTACCGTGCGGATACGTGTCCCACTGTCATCGCCAGCGATTTTGCTGCGAAGGCTTGAGATGTAGAAATCCAGGCTGTTGGAGCTGACTTCGGCGGCACCACCCCAACCAGCCTCGATCAACTGGTCCCGGGTTACGACTTGGTCGCAACGACGCATCAGCAACTCTAAGAGGTGGAATTCCTTGCGGGTAAGCGTAACGGTGTGGTTCCTATGGCGAAGCACACGCAATCCGCGGTCCAGTGACAGGGTGCCTACTTGTATGGCGGCCACGCCGGCATGGTCTCCGCGGCGGCAAATCGCTCTCAACCGCGCCAGTAGTATTTCGAGGGTGAACGGCTTTGTCATGTAGTCATCCGCTCCAAGGTCGAGCCCACGCACAATATCTTCCATGCTGTCCTTCGCCGTCAGCATAAGGATCGGCACGGCGTGATGACGCTCGCGCAGCGTCTGAAGCACGGCAAAGCCGTCCAGCCCCGGTAGCATCGCATCAAGAACGACGGCATCGAAATGCTCCTTGAGTAGCTGGGACAGTGCATCGTTGCCCTGCGCTGAAACGGCAACAGTGTAGCCATCTTCGTGGAGCGCTTGGCGCAACAGGGCTGCGATGCGGCGATCGTCCTCGACGACGAGTATCTTCATGCCCCGATGTGACGGTGCAATCGTGAACGCCCGGTCTCAATCCCGTGAAGATTCGTCGAACTACAGCCTTTCCTCAGAAACTTCTCAGATATCGCCCGCATTATCGGGTTATTCCACTGGCTTTGTCCCATAGTGGGCGGCTCATAGTCGATCCCCACAACTGCAAACTGCCTGCGGAGAAGCGAAAGGAAAATATGTCTGTACACCCGCACCGTCTTCTCGCCTTGATCTTTCTTTTGAGCATGATCACTGCTGCTGCCACGGCCCAGGTGCCCGCTGAGGCGCACAGCACAACCACAAGCATGACTGACCCGCGCGCGGTAGAACTGGTAAGCACGACGACGCTGCCCGGTATCGAAGGCGACTTCGATTTTCTAGCAGTCGATCTCAAGCACGACCGCTGTTCATTGCGGCGGAAGAGCACCACACCATCGAAGTTTTCAAGGCCAGCACAGGCGAGCACCTCAACTCCATGGCAGGAGTCAAGACGCCGCACGCGCTGGCGTATGTCGCAGAGAAGAACGAGCTGATTGTCGCCGACGGTGGAGATTCTTCGGCGTTGATTCTGGGCGGTGAAGACCTGCATCAAGTAGACCGGGTTGCCCTAATTGACGGTTCCGTGACCGGGAAAACCGACTCACCTGACACGGCGGTGTATGACAGCAAGCGCCGGACGTTCTTCATCGGGAATGGCGGTAAATCGGCGAACCTACCCTATTCCGAAATTACCGAACTGAACGTGGACACGCACAAGATTGTCGGCAAGGTGCGCGTTGAGGGCAACAACCTGGAAGCGATGGGGGTAGACGATGCAACCGGTCGCCTCTACGTGGATGTGCGCGATAAGAAGCAGGTAGCGGTTGTGGACCTGAAGCAGAACAAGGTCGTCGATACCTGGAACGTAAACCTGAACCGGAATACCGCGCTCGCCTTTGACGCTGCTGACAACCTGGTGTTTGTCGGCAGTCGGCAGCCGGGTCTATTCACCGCACTGGACGCAAAGACCGGCGCGGTCGTTGCGCAGATGCCATGCGCTGACGTAACCGACTCCATGACCTGGGACGCAGCGGCAAAGCGCGTCTACATCGCTGGTTCGCAGGGTCTTTCGATCTTTCAGCAGAACAGCCGAAGCCAGTACACCGAACTATTGCGCGTTGCCACCAATGGTGGCAAGACTGCGCTGCTGGTGCCAGAACTGCACCAGTATTTCGTCGTGCATCCGAAGACCGCCCTGGATGGCGCGGCCCTGCTGGTGTACCGCACCACCCCCTAACTTGGCCCATACCTCACAGGAGAACGCCCATGCGTCTTGCCTACTCGCTCGTCGTCACCGCCCTGCTTGCACTAC
>CAXTFT010000032.1:704-6542 GCA_964243585.1 uncultured Terriglobus sp. | reverse complement strand
CCCTCCTTGGCCCAGCAGCCATCTCCGTTGCCAGCAAATTACGTGCGCGTGAACGCGCCGTTTGCGCAGCAGCTCACACTTAAAACCAAAGCCGCACACACCGAGATCAAGAAGCTTGGCCTGCATGCGACGCTGCCCGGTAGCCAGGACAACGTCATCATCGGAAGCGACACGCCCAGCAAGATCGGTAAGAAATCATCCCCGGCCGACATGGACCACCTCCAGTCTGGCAAGCCGTTTGCGGTGCGCGTTGAGAAAGATGGCATTTACGCGAGTAGTAGAGGAAGAGCAAGATGCTTATCCATAAGAACTCCATCGAGACCATGTTGATCTCACAATGGCACAACGGACAGCAAGGCCGAACGGTTAACAGCCGTTGCACCCGAGACAAGGAACCGCTTCAGGGTGCGCGTTAGGGTATACCCCAACCGCACATGCGCGGTGCTTACACATTTGCGTGCCGTTAGGGTCTGTTCTGGTCTAATCTTACATATGATGTCCAGAGCTAGAGAGCCTATCCGCACACAAAGGCGTTCTTCTACTTCTTGGAAGGGCATGGTGGTTGGGTACAAGCGCGTGAGCGCGCTTGACCAGACCGACCTCCGGCAGCTCGACAGCGTGGAAACGGACAAGCTGTTCACTGATAAGGCTTCCGGCAAGGACACGAACCGGCCGCAGCTGACCGCCATGTTGAGCTTTGTGCGCGAGGGAGACACAATCGTCTGCCACGCGATGGATCGGCTGGCCCGGAACCTCGACGACCTACGCAAGCTGGTGCTCGATCTGGTGAAGCGCGGCGTCCACGTCCGGTTTGTGAAAGAGAATTTCACCTTCACCGGAGAGGATTCTCCGATGGCGCATTTGCTGCTCAACGTTATTGGAGCAATAGCCCAGTTCGAGCGTGACCTGATCCGAGAGCGGCAGCGAGAGGGGATCGCGCTGGCGAAGCAGCGCAATGTCTACGTCGGACGAGTTCGAAGTCTCTCCGCAACGCAGGCAGACGATCTGCGACGTCGGATCAAGGCTGGCGAGCGGAAGACCTTACTGGCACGGGAGTTTGGAATCACGCGGACGACCGTCTATGAGTACATGAGGAGGGATCCGAGCGGAGCAAGCATTGCGCAACCCTCAAAGAAAGCGAACGTAAAGGGAAAGTGAAGCGACCGAAACAGCACGCGATGCACTGCCGATGCGGGAAAGCGAAGATTCTCTCTCACGGGATGTGTGCTGTTTGCTACACCCTCAGGCGCCAGGATGAGGAATACTTCGGCGGCTTGCGTGAAAAAGTGCTGGAGCGCGATGGGTATCGCTGTCGCGTGTGTGACGCTTCCGGCCGTGACAAGCGGTCCATCATCGTGCATCACCGCGTGCCAGGGAAATCCGTCCTGCACCTGATGATTTCGCTCTGCCCGGCTTGCCACGCGAAGATCCATCGGACGCGTGTAGTGATTCGGCTTATGCCTCCGCTGCTCTTAGAGCTCTGGAGAGAGCTGCACCCCGAAGCGCATGAGCAGACTTCCCTAAACTTCTCGCCCTTAGAAACCCCAACTCAGACTTCTCTGTTCCTGAGCACAATCTGCGTGCCTTAGCGTCAGAGCCGAGACTTCTAAGTTCAAAAAGCTGTTCTGTCTCGGTACCGGTCGGAGCTTTCGTTAATGACTTAGCGCCAAGAAGCGTGGAAGGAGCATTAAGCGTTAGCTTAGTCGTTCTTGGGTCTCTAACGTTTTTGAGCGTGGAGACTAGAAACTTACCCGCAGGGCGAATTGCAAGATGCGCGGATCGTAAGATGACGTGATCTGATTACTCGTGAAGCTGCCGGCACTGAAGTTGTTGGACGGTACCTGCAGGTTGGTATGGTTCAGCACGTTAAAGGCTTCAAAGCGAAAAACACCTTTTACGCGTTCCGTGATGGGAAAGTTCTTTAGCAGACCCATGTCAAGTGTGGTGTAGTTGGGTCCGCGAAACGCATTGCGGCCGGAGTTTCCGTAGTTACCTGCCTGCGCAGGCTGAACAAACGCTGCTGCGTTGAGGTACTGAAACTGGGTGGCCGCTGTGGATCGTTTGCCGAGGTAAACAGGCACGCCCGGGACAACGCTGACGCGCTGATTCGGTGTTCCGGTTAGGGCGTTGTCACGACCCGAAAGCACGCTGAACGGATAACCGGCCGTGAAGTTGAAGATCGTGGTGTGTTCCCAGCCCGCCAGCAATGCTTTTGCAAAACCATTCTGTACCGGAGCCGGAAGGATGATGATCGAGGTCACATTGATCACATGGCGGCGATCGAAGTCAGCAGGCCCCTTGTCATAGCGCGAGTTGGTAGGGATCGCGCGCGCACCGCCCAGCGTCTTTGTGTCAGACCAGGAGTCCGTGGCTTTGCCCCACGTGTAGTTGGCAAGGAGAGACACGCCCTTCGAGAAAGATCGCCGCACGTTCGCCTGCAGGGAGTTGTACTCGCCTGACCCTGCAGCCTCCAATATCGTCGTGGAGCCGAGCGCTGGGCCCAGCGGCCTGCGCTGGTTTGTATTTGACGTGGTGGAGCTACCCGGAATGTAAACAGCCGCATTCAGCTCACGCGCTACCGGCAGGTGCGACGAAGCAGAGCCGGCATAGGCAAGGCTGAAGATGGTGCCGGCACCCAGGTCCTGCTGCAGCTGCACGTTGTAAGACTGAGTATAAGCATTGCGCAACCGTGCGCTGTACACGTATTGGCTGGTGTATTGCGGGAAAGTCGAGGCTGCGGTTGCTGGTGTTGGATAGGGGAATGGATTGGTGGTTCCCGCATAGGGGTTCACGTCGCTATTCGCCGCGGTGCCGGTAAGGGTCAGCACGGGAGCGAAGGGTGCCTGGTCCGTCTGATTATTCGTCGTGATGGTGTTCGGCTGATCATAGAAGATGCCGTAGCCGACGCGCAGGCTCGTCTTGCCGTCGCCGTGCACGTCGTACGCAAGCCCGACCCTGGGTCCAAAGTTCGTATAGGAAGAGTTGAAGCCGCCGTGCGGAATACCGGGATCGCCCACAAACACAATGCCATTGGGAGCATTTGGGTACAGGGTGCTCTGCTGGCTGGGCCGGTAGGCTGCGAGTTTGTTATTCAGGTCATAGTAGGGCAGAAACGGCTCATAGCGCAGGCCCGCATTTAAAACCAGGCGTGTGTTCACCTTCCAGCTATCTTCGCCAAAGGCTGCATAATGGTTGTAACGTGTGTTCTTAAATTCACCCGCGCCCTGCAAAAAGGTGGAAAAGCGACCCGTGAGGAAGTCTGCAAAGGCATTGCCGGTGCTGGATGCCACCGTGTTTGGATTGGGCGTATAGCTCTGGGCGGTATAGGTATACACGGGGTTCTGCTGAAAGTTGTTGATGTTATCGCCTGTGCCGAAGTAGTACTCGCCGCCAAAGCTGAGCTGATGCCGCCCGAGCGTCCAGCGCATGGTATCGATGCCCTGGTATTCATCACGAACAAAGGCATTTGTGTCGCCCGTGTACAGGGTGAAGAAGTTATTGACCGTAAACTGATACTCCGTCTGAGCAGGCGGAACGTAGACGTTAACGCCCAACCCAGGCAGTGTCTGCGTGGGGTACACAGGGGTGTTCTTGTATTTATTGTGCAGGTACGCAAACAGCGCCTGGTTCAATAAGTTGCCGCTAAATACGTGCGTGTCGTTCGCGCTGTAGCGGTTATAGATCCAGTCCCCGGCATTCTTATACGCGAGGTAGTTCGTGGGATCCAGAAATGGCTGAGCCGTCTGGTGAGAGCGAATGTAATCACCGTAGAGCGTGTTCTTGCTGCCAAAGTGCTGGTCGACGCGGACCAGCGTCTGAAGGTCGGCGCTGTTATTCACACTTTTGTAGAAAATTGTTTGTCCACCCTGAGAGTTCA
Source organism: uncultured Terriglobus sp. (assembly GCA_964243585.1). Taxonomy (GTDB): domain Bacteria; phylum Acidobacteriota; class Terriglobia; order Terriglobales; family Acidobacteriaceae; genus Terriglobus. The sequence goes on along the minus strand of CAXTFT010000032.1, from coordinate 2,665 downwards.
CCGCCGTACCCGCAGGTGCCAGGGGAATGTATTGCAGCAGCGCACGTGCTACGGGACTGATCCCGGTAACCTGGTTGCCGGTGTAGGTAGCGCGCGTCTGGCTGTACGGGACATACAGTGGCGTCGAAAGGGCCGCGAAGTTTCCGCTGCGCAGCGCGGCGCTGGGCACTACGGCGCTTGAGGCGTTTGGCCGCTGGTGAACAAGGGTCTCCTGCAGCGAAACAAAATAGAAAGTTTTGTCACGCCCGTCGTACAGGTGCGGCACAAAGACCGGTGCCCCGAACGTACCGCCAAACTGATGCCGCTTCAGGCCATCGTCAGTCTTGACGCCGTTCGTGACCGCGGCAAAATGGTTTGCCGCGTTGAAGTAGTTGTTGCGAACGTATTCAAACGCGCTGCCGTGCACCTGGTTCGTTCCAGACTTGGTCACGGCATTCACAACTCCGCCGGGCAGCCGGCCGAATTCAGCGCTGAAGCTGTTTGTGAGCACGCTGAACTCCTGCAAGGCATCCGGGTCGGGGAGCGGTGCCGGTGCGTTCACGTAGTTGTCATTGTTCGTAGCGCCATCAAGAATGTAATTGGTCGTGTTCGACCGGTTTCCATTAATCGAAATGCCGGTCGCCCCGGGGTAGGTGTTACCGCTGGTCACGTTTGCGCGTGGATCGCGCACTACACCGGGCACCAGCAGGATCAGGCTGATCGGATTGCGGCCATTGAGCGGAGCGTCTTCGATGGTCTGCTCGCCGATCGTCTCCTTCAATGTGGAGGAGGTGGTGTCAACCGTGTTGCTCACGGCGGCGACGTTCACCACCTCTGAAGCTTCGCCGATGTTCAGCACGGCATCCGCCCGGCTCTGCGTGTTGACCTCAATCTTCAGCGCCTGAATGCGGGTGCTCTTAAAGCCCGAAGCTTCGACTTCGACATTGTACACGCCGGGCGGCAGCTTCAGGCTGAAGGAGCCGTCGCTCAGCGTTGAAGTCGTCGCCTGTGCAGCCGTTCCACCATTGGTTGCCACCACTTTCGCGGTTGGTACGGTAGCACCGCTCGCATCTTTCACCACACCGACAATGGTGCCGTTCACGTCTTGCGCGTGCAGGGCAACCGCGCCAGTGGCCAGGGTACCGGCGCAGAGAAGGGAAGAGAGAGAGCGGGAAGCGACGGACATGCGGTGACCTCAGAAAGATGGAGTTGATCCATGGCAGAGCCGTACAGCATGCAGGCCCGCTCAAAGTTGTAAGCGACACTAAGTGCGCCGCGATACAGATGTCAACAGCAAAAACACATTCTGTCGACATAACGTCGTCTACTAGAAGAAAGCTTTACATGCCACACAGATGAGCGTGGATGCCCAGGGCCTGCATCGCTGCTGCCTTCGCAATGAGCGCCTGCTTCGCCGAAGCGGCATCCGTGGCATAGGCAATGTTGATGTGGTTTGCGCGATGCCTCGCCATGAACTGGTCGCGCGAGATGCCCTGCAGAACGGCATGCGTGATGGGCCACTGGTAGGTGGTCTCGCGCCAGCGCCGCTCGGTCTCTTCCGGCGGCAGTTCAATGGCGTCCGCAAGGCCAAGATCGCAGTGCAACGCGTTCGCTTCCACAAAGACGCGGCTCCACACCAGTGGACCTGGCCTGCCCACCCCGCGCAGCGATCCACCGCCGAGCGGAAAGTACATGGGCGGCTGCCGCTCACTGGAGGCACCCGCGTACCCGCCGACGAAATGGTTGGCAGGGGCCGCGCCGGAGATCTGCAAGACCCAAACAAACCGTTCGCCGCCAACTCCCGGCAAGGGAGCGCCCCAGCGCACATCGTGCAGCGTGGTCGAAGGATCAAGGCCAAGAGCGGACCACACGCGATGGGTGACCAGCGCATCGACACCTGCGCACTCGTCCACCTCGTTGAAATGCACCAGCGGACCGCCCGCGTACAGTTCGCGGCTGCCGCCTTCCGCATAGACAGGCGG
>CAXTFT010000032.1:0-694 GCA_964243585.1 uncultured Terriglobus sp. | reverse complement strand
GGCCGGTCTGCGTTGTTCAGCAGCCCCTCCACCAGATCGGAAGCCGGAGCCATGTCCTTTAGGCCCTGCTGGTACTGAATACCGATCGCATCGCACCCAAAGTCGTCGGCAATGCGCATTGCGGCGATGTACATACGGCATTGCTCCAGCGTCTGTTCGCGTGTCAGCTCCGTGGCGGAATCCGTGCCGAACGCAAAGCGCATGCCACGGTCGAGCAGCCACAGCAGCACGGCCTCCGCCTCATGCGCGGACACAGTCCGCATCTTTGCCAGCAGCGCAGACTGGCTGAGCCGCTCCTTAAAGATCCCCGCCGGGTTCAATAGTTCATCGTCGATGATGGCGTTATACATGCCCATGCAGCCCTCATCGAAGACACCCAAAATGGCCTTGCGCTGCCGCAACTGCGACGCGACCTCGCGCCCAAGTGCGACCGCGTCGGCTAGCTCCGAAGCCGGGGCAAACTCGCGCACATGACTGCCGTCGGGGGTGACCCTTCCCGTACGGAGCCACTCCCGAAGGCCTTCCAGAAAGAAGTCGTCAGTGAAGTCTTCGCTCCAGAGCGTTGAAAAGGGCACGCCCGCTTTCACCAGCGAGCCGTTCAGGTTCAGCAGCCCAACGAGACCGGGCCACTGGCCCGACCAGTTTGCGACTGTGAGAATCGGGCCGCGATGGGTTCGCATACCCGGCAGCACAT
>CAXTFT010000031.1:25102-28953 GCA_964243585.1 uncultured Terriglobus sp. | reverse complement strand
AGAAGGCCCCATCTGAGAGCCCCACCCGCCCAGCAGTTCATACGTGGTGAAGTCGTGCTTGATGAAGTCGTAGCCCCAGTCACAGGCTTCCGTCACCGACTTCATGACAAGGGAGTGCGCCTCCGGGATCGTTGGATCGTAGGCAAGCTCCACGTTTCCGCGATTTGCCCAATGCGCCTGTGGCAGCAGCAGGTTTGCGGCGTCGGTCTCTGCGGCGCGGGTCGGTCGTATCCAAATGCCCGGCGCAACATCCCGCTTGCGTATCTCCTCGGCCAGTCGAGCCATGCTGGGGAAACGTGTGGGATTCTGGTAACCGTCATCAATGATGCAGAAGGGCTTGTACGGTGCGGCAGGCGCTAGCTCCCGCATCAGGTCTGCATCGCGCAGGATGCCCTCGGGTGTGTTCTTGCCGTAAGCGTAATACCAGTCGTTACTGCCGTAGATTGCGTCCAGTGAGTACGTGCCCCGCTTGCGCACAACCTCCGTGCCCGCAGCCATCGCCTTGCACAGCGCGATGGTCGTCTGCCACGCAGTCTGCCCAGCCGTCGACCGCTGCTGCACCAACGTCGCAAGCGCCAGGGTTCGCTGGCCGAGCACGACTCCGTTGCCGCCATTGCGCACATCAAGCCAGAGCGATACACCCTCGCTGTCCACCTGCCAGAAGGCCAGAGCAGAAGCACCCGTCTTTACGCCCGCACCCTGCACACTGCCGTTGCTGGCGCAGACGAAGTACCACGGTAAAACACGCTCTGCGCGCAGTGGCAGCCATGCCAGATCGGCGTAGCTGCGCTCCCATGCGTCGCCTAACACCTGTGCGCCGCCGTCGAGCGGATTACGCCAACGAAGATGGATGCGGTGCACCGGCAATGCAGGTGCCGTCAATGCAATTTGCACGCGGGCTGCCAATGCGTTTACCTGCAACTCTGCTCCAGCCTGAGACCAGCGTGCACCGCTGCGACTCAACGGCGTCAGCATAGGCTCTGCACCTGCAACGATCTGTACTAAATCCGGCTGCCGCATCAAGTCAAACAGCAGCCCGCTCTGCCGCGTGGATCGTGGTGCCTGCAGAGCAGGGCAAATGGCTGACGCTGCAAGCAAAGACAACGACCCGCCGAGCAGAGATCGCCTGGACAGCAGTTCCGTACGCGTCGGCAACGCCGCGACCATGTTCTGTTTCTCTAGCTTTTTCATCGGGAGAAGTTTCGCACAGAGAGACGACGGTCTGCGACCATCGCAGCTTCAGCCATGCGTTTGCTGAAGACGAGCTACTGCCAAGGTTTCGCCCACCTTACGCATAGACATTTCGGGGAACGTACCAATCGTGCCGAGACAAGTAAGTGATTCTCCGCACCTGCTTCCGCACTTACGCTGTACCAGCACGCAGTCAAAAAGACCACTAGGACACCTCGTCCGATAGCAGTTTGAAGCCCCGAGGCGAGTGAGCGGGTGACACGTTGCGGAACAGGTACTCGAGAGGTAGCCGCGTCAGACTGCGGCTGTCTCCACCAGTTCCGGAGCCGTCAGATGTGGCTTGGCTTCGCCGTAGGTGGTCAGCGGCAGACCAGCGTCACGCCAACCTTCAAAGCCGCCGCGCAGGGGGCGTACACGATGCACGCCCAGTTTTTGCAGGCGCTTGGCTAGCGTAGCGCTTGTCTCGTCATTCGGGCACGTGCAGTAGAGAATGACATCAATGTCGCGTGGCAGCAGGTCGCGATGCTTTTCCAGGTCTGTCGGGCTAATGCGCACAGCATTTGGAAGCACGCGTGGGTCCGGCAAGTAATCCAGCGGGTGCCGCAGGTCGACGATGAACGGCACCTTGGTATTGTTACTGGCGGCGCTCTGCAGCATCGCGTTCAGCTCAGGGCCGGTGATACCCGCGTCGCGTAGATCCCGAAGGAACGCTCGCTGTTTCCATATTCGGCGAACGACGAAAGACAGCAGGGCCAACACGAAAAGTAAAAGACCAAAGCGTGCAAGAAAATGAAAAAACGGTGCGGAGCGCTTTGCAATGTCGCCAAAGAACCGGCCTCCGAAGATGTATGCAGAGGACCAGATGAGCGAACCCAGCAAATCGTATGCGAGAAAACGTGTGTAGCTCATGCCGGTTTGGCCGGCAATCGGTGGAGCCACCGCAGACAAACCCGGCACAAACTTGGCAAACAGCAGGGTCACGGCTCCGTGCCGACCAAAGTAGCCTTCCGTCTTGCGCACACATGTCGAGGCTTCCAGCGAAAGCCTGCACACCAGCCGCACTACTCGGCCGCCATAACGTACACCGGCAAAGTACCACAGCGAATCTGCCACAGCACACGCAGCAAGGATCGACAGCATGGCAGGAACCGTATGAAGCCGGTGTGTCGCGGTAAGTGTCCCTGTCGCAATCAGCAGCGGAACAGACGGCACCGGCACTCCCAGTTGCTCGACCAGCACCCACAGAAACAGGATGGCGTAGGCATAATGGACGAAAAATTCGAGAGCAATGGGCATGGGGTACCTCTTGCTGTAGATGAGACGTCAACCCGCGAAGCTGCGGATTTCTTTATGTCTGTGATTTCAGGTTGCTGACCCAGGCCAAAGGCAAAATGGCTCGCCACCTGGCAAGCCACTTTGCTGAAGCACTATGAGACTTTATAACTACTTGATGTCGACATCCGGCACCACAGAGTACCCCGGTCGTAGCAGGCGATCGTCGTTGTCGCCCTTGTCTAAATCGATGCGTACAGGAATACGCTGGACGACCTTGACGTAATTACCTGTCGCGTTCTCCGGCGGAAAAAGTGACAGACGGGATCCGGTCGCGCCACCCACCTGCGTTACGCGTCCGTGATATTTACGGCCGCCCAGCGCATCGACTTTTACAGTCACAGCCTGACCCAGCTTCATCTTTTCCAGCTGAGTTTCTTTGAAATTCGCTGTGACCCACAGGTTATCAAGCGGAATGATCGTCAGCATGTTCTGACCGACGGAGATGTTCTGTCCGACAGAGACATTCTTGCGGTTGATAATGCCGGATACCGGAGCGGTAATATGACAGTACATCAGGTTCAGCTTCGCCTGATTCACCTTGGCTTGGTTCTGTTCAATGTCGGCGTTTGCTGCCTGCGCACGGGCCTGCTGTACTGCAATCTGCTTGGGACCGTTCTCACGTGCCTGCTGTTCGTCGCTGCGGGCCGAGTTCAGGCGAGACTGGGACTGAGCGACAGCGGCTTGCTGCGCAATGACATTCTGCTGGGCCTCAAGCAGAGCGCCATTGTTCGCTGCGGCTTGCGCCACTGCCTGGTCAAACTGCTGCTTGCTGATAACGTCTTTCGCCACCAGCGGTGTGTAGCGATCCACATCGAGCTGTGCTTTCAGCGCGTTTGCCCTTGCCTGGTCCACGCGCGCCTGTGCCGCTGAAACCTGCTTTTGCGACTGTGCCACAGCAGCCGTAGCCGTTGCCACATCCGCACCGGACGTGGACAACTGTGTCCGCGTTTGCACGTTGGTGATGGGCACGTTTGCATTAGCCTGCACAAAAGCAGCCTTGCTGTTATCCAGCTGCGCCTGCGCCTGCTCCAGCTGAACCTGATAGTCGCGTGGATCAATGTCCGCGATCACATCGCCTTGGTTCACCTTCTGATTGTCTGTGACGTTGACCTTAATGACTTGACCCTGCACCCGGGCAGAAACCTGGTAAAGATCACCATCTACCTGCGCGTCATCCGTGTCTTCCGTAAAGGTTGAGCGCCAGTAAAAGAATACAGCCACGAGCACCAGCAAAAGTACCGCGGTTGCGATGAGGAAAGTCCGTCGCGCCTTGGACGCCGGCGTCCACGCCTCGTCCTCGGGCAACGGGGCGAAGATCTGGTCGA
>CAXTFT010000031.1:0-25092 GCA_964243585.1 uncultured Terriglobus sp. | reverse complement strand
CTTTCTCGTCGCTCTTGGGCGGAGCCGCTTGGTTGTTGTCCTGCTGAGGATTCCCACTTAGCTGCTGATTGGACGCCTGTGGATCATCACCGCCCTGCTGCTGGGCTGAGTTAACGTTTTGCTGATCGGAATCTGCCACGATCACTTTCCTCCGAGTTGAAGAGCCTGCTTGTAGTTGGTGCCGGCGTAGCCGACGGCGCGCGCCAGCGAAAGTTTCGCCACGTTGTGCTGGTAAAGCGCACTGATGTATTGATCGTTTGCCTGCTGTGTCTGCGCCTGCGCATCTGAAACAGCAAGGTTGTCGGTCACGCCCGAGCGAAAACGCTGCTGCGCCTCGCTGAGAGCTTCGTTTGCAAGATCAACGTTGCTACGTGTTGCTTCCACCAGTTTTGCGGCGGTCTCAATGTCCAGCAGCGCACTGCGAACATCGGCGTTTACCTGCTGCACCTGGTCAGAGTAGCGGGCACGCTGTTGTTGCAGTGCTGCGTCCGCTACCTCCTTGTCGCCCCTGGTCTTTGCAATCTGCAGAATGGGCGCGGAGACTTCGCCAGTCGCAGTGTAGGTACCGTGATTGGTGCCAAGGGTATTCCCAAGGGTTCCAAAGTCGCCCGTAAAATCGATCTTCGGGTACTGCTGAGCGATGGCCGCTTTCTTTTGCGATTCCGCAGCCTGTACCCGTTCGGCCAGACCGGCAAGATCTTTGCGGTTCTTTACCGCATCGCTGAACGACTGCTCCGCCGTTGTTGCAGCGGCCGGGGTGTATGGCGCTGCATCAGAGACGCGAAACTTCTGTTCCAGAGGCAGACCAATCGCGCGGGCGAGTGCCAGCTTGTCTTTCTCAAGCGTATTGCGTGCCTGGATCAACTGCTGGTCGGTGTTTTGATAGTCCACCTGGGCACGCAGAACATCCAGGCGTGGACTGGTGCCGGCGTCATGTGCCGCGGTCGCCTGGTCCAACGAAACTTTTGCATTCGCCTTTTCTGCCTCTTCCGCCGTAATGCGCGACTCATCCGCAATGCACATCAGGTAAGCATTGCCCACAGTCAGCACGACCATGTTGCGGGCATCTTCAGCGGTCAGCTTCGCACCTTGAAAATTGTGCTTGGCCGCAAGATAGTTTTGTATGGACTGCACGTTCAGCAGCGACAGCGAAAGGTATGCGCGAAAGTCAAACACCTGAAAAGGCCCAACAATCTGCTTGATGCCAGGGAATGAAAGACCATAGGCTGCCAGGTTGACCTGCTGCACCGTGTAAGTCGCGGAACCTGTCACGGTGGGTAAGAGCGTCTGCAACTGCTGCAGGCGCGCACCGCCGGCGTTCTGTACCTGGCTGTTCTGCAGAATGATTCCAAGATTCGTACGGAGACCGCGCTGCACGGCATCATCCAGGGTCAGATCTATAACACCTGCGGTAGCGGTACCGCTGATCAACGAACCCTTGTAATCGTTTGTGCTTACGCCGCCGCTGCCGCCTGCCCCGGACTGCCCCGTACCTGAAATCGTCTGCAGTGTCTGCTGCGCAGCTTGTACTGTCGCCGGTCCGCTGGCGCTTCGGCCACCTGCAGACGACCCCTGGCCCATGCCGTTGCTGCCTTGCGAGGCGGCCTGGCCAAACGCCACAGCGGGTATTAGCGCAAAGAGCGCCGCTGCCCTTGCGACGGTACCGTTCCGAAGCCCGGCAACGTGCGGGCGGGCTGTACAGCCAGATGCTCGTTCCTGTTGCGTCATACGCTCCAAATCCTGCGCGTTCGTCTTTGACCGGCACAGCACGTTACATGCTGCAGCAAAAGCCCTGGTTCCGCAGTTTGCCTATGTGATGCACCACACCCGCGGCTTCGATGCAAGAAAATGCCACGCACTGGCAGACCGGTGTCAGGAAAAGGTACTCTACGCCTTTCGATTTTTCGGATCGTGTCCGCAAATCGGATCGCACGTTCTATCCTGTTGCTTCGCCCGGCGATCACACCGGGCCCTGTGAGGAGAAGACTGTGCAACGCATTCGTACCGGAGTGGTTGGCTATGGGTTGGCGGGCCGCGTGTTCCACGCTCCCTTTGTGCAATCGGTTCCTTCTCTCGAGCTTGCGAGTATCGTGCAGCGTACCGGTAACTCCGCCAGCGAAGCCTATCCAGACATTCCGGTGCTGCGGACTTTTGAAGAATTGCTCGACAGCGACGTGGAGCTGGTCGTCATCGGCACGCCAAGTCCAACACATTACGACCTGACAAAGCAGGCGCTGCTTGCAAACAAACACGTGGTCTGCGACAAGCCGATGACCACTACGCTGGCACAGGCTCTTGACCTGGAAGCGACTGCAAAGGCACAGGGAAAACTGCTCTTCCCCTTCCAAAACCGGCGCTGGGACGGTGACTTTCTCACCATGCGTGACCTGATTGCCAGCAGGAAGCTTGGTCGTGTGGTCACCCTGGACTCCCGCTTTGACCGCTACCGCCCCCTACCTAAACCGGGCGCATGGCGCGAGGGCGAGGATGGCGGCGGCCTGCTGTACGACATTGGACCGCACCTGATTGACCAGGCGTTGACACTCTTTGGCCGCCCGGACCGCCTGTATGCAAACCTGCGGCGAGACCGCGATGCCCGCAGCAATGTTCCCGATGCGTTCGACATCAGCCTGTTCTTTACCGGCGTGGAAGGGCGTGAGGTGCTGGTGCGGCTTGGCACCACGGTGCTTGCGACCGACCCCGGCCCGCGCTACCGGCTGGAGTGCGTCGGCGGCAGCTACGTAAAGTTTGGCCTGGATCCGCAAGAACTCAGCGTCCTTGGTGGCGCAAGGGTGCCATCTATGGAGAGCCAGGAACCCTGGCTTGCCGAAGCCGAATCCCTGTGGGGCACGCTGACGGTCGCACCGGATCCTGCACAACCGGCAAAGCTGGAGCAGACAAAACTCCCCACCCAACGCGGTGACTACCGCGCCTACTACAACAACGTAGCCCAAACGATTTTGGGAAAAGCGGAACAGATCGTAACGCCGCGCGCTGCCGTTCACGTGGCGCTGATTACAGAACTGGCCCAGCAAAGCAGCCGGTCCGGCACCGTTGTCACGATCGATTCAACAACCTGGTAGAGCGCTCAGCGTGTCTGCAACAAGGAAAGCCATTGCCTTCCATCCGCAAAGAACTGCCGCGCGGTTTCCGCTGGGCTGCCGTCAAGGCAGGCATTAAGAGCAGCGGTCGAACCGACCTTGCCTTGGCTGTTGCAGACCGTCCCGCCGCGGCTGCGGTCATGTTCACTGAAAACCAGGTGGTGGCTGCACCGGTGACGGTCGGCCGCAGAAATATGGCCGCGAGTTCTGGTTATCTGCGCGCCTTGGTCGTCAACGCGGGCAATGCCAACTGCGCTACCGGCCCCGCAGGGCTGTTGGCGGCAGAGCAGACCTGCGCGGCGGCAGCGCGGCTTTTCGACTGCTCCCCGCACGAAGTGTTCCCGTCCTCGACCGGCATCATCGGCGTACCTCTGCCGGTGGAGAAGATCATCGCCGCACTGCCGGGAGCAGCCGCACGCCTGAACAATAACAACGGTGCGGCGGAAGCGTTTGCCACCGCGATGATGACCACAGACACCCGCATGAAGACCGCGCAGGCCAGTCTCGATGAGGCTGAAAGCTCTGTCCGCATCTTCGGTTGCTGCAAGGGCGCGGGCATGATCGGCCCACAACTGGGACCGCCTCACGCAACCATGCTGGTGTACCTGTTTACTGACCTGCAGGTTGAGCCGGGGGACCTGCGCGCGCTGCTGCAACCAACGGTGGAGGCCAGCTTCAACAGCATCTCCGTCGATGGAGACACCTCCACCAACGACACGGTGCTGCTGCTGGCAAGCGGTGCCAGCGGCGTGCGTTGGGACGCGGTGCAGCGCAGCTTTCAGGATGAGTTCACAGCCGAATTGCAGCGCGTGTGCGACGAGTTAGCGCGTGCGATCATTGACGACGGCGAGGGTGTTACCCACGTGGTGACGCTTGAAGTCTCGGGTGCGCCGGACAACACTGCCGCGAAACAAGTCGCCAAAAGCATCGCCCATTCGCCGCTGTGCAAGACGGCCTGGTCTAGCGCCGACCCCAACTGGGGCCGCTTGCTGGCCGCCGCCGGATACGCCGGGGTACCCTTCCATGTGGAAGATGTGACGGTCTCCATTGGAGGCATTCTTGTCTTTGATCATGGCGTCCGCGCCGCCGCCTACGACGAGAAAGCCGTTCACGAGCGCATGAAGCAGCGGGAGTACACCATCGCCATCGACCTGGGTGCGGGTCTGGGTCAGTGTCGTTTTCTTACCTGCGACCTGACCGTGGAGTACGTTCACATCAACGCTGATTACTCCACGTAGCGTGCAGATTCGGCACGCGCCGGAACGCATTTCGTTCCGCAAAACCGCTATTTAAGCGCGTTTCGCGCGTTGATTGCCGCACATATAATGGAAGCGGCTCTGCGAAGCACGACCCAGCAGCAATCAAGCAATTCTGGAGCAGTATGGCGACCAATGTAGCAATGCCCCCGGCAAGCGATCTGCAGCAGGAGATCGCCGAGTGGATTGAAGCGTTTGAAGAAATGATCGTCGCGGAAGGCCCACAGCAGGGCGCCGACCTTATGACCGCTCTGCGTCAGCGTGCGCGCGAAGCCGGTGTTCATGCGGAAAATGAGCTGGCAACGCCCTATCGCAACAGCATTCCAAAGCATGACGAAGTGCCATACCCGGGTGATCGGGATATGGAGCGGCGAGTCGAATCGCTCATCCGCTGGAATGCCATGGCGATGGTGCACGGCCAGAACAAAAAGGACGCCGGCATCGGCGGCCACATCTCCACCTACTCGTCGTTGGCAACGCTGCTGGAAGTGGGTTTTAACCACTTTTTTCGTGCAAAGTATGGCGAACAACCAGGCGATTTTGTGTACTTTCAGGGCCATGCTTCGCCGGGCGTGTACGCTCGCGCCTACCTCGAAGGCCGCCTGAACGACGACCACCTGGCAAACTTCAGGCACGAGTTGCGCGACAAGCCCGGCTTGTCCAGTTACCCCCATCCGTGGCTCATGCCCGACTTCTGGCGCTTTCCAACCGTGTCCATGGGCATCGGTCCGCTGAATGCCATCTACCAGGCGCGCTTCATGCGCTACCTGGAAAATCGCAACCTGATCCCGGCCACGGATCGCAAAGTGTGGGCCTTCGTAGGCGATGGCGAAACGGATGAAGTCGACACGCTGGGCGCCATTGGCCTGGCAACACGCGAAAAGCTCGATAACCTGATCTTCGTTGTGAACTGCAATCTGCAGCGGCTGGACGGCCCCGTGCGCGGCAACAAGCGCATCATCGACGAGCTGGAAGGTGTCTTTCGCGGCGCGGGATGGAACGTTATCAAGTGCATCTGGGGCTCAGACTGGGATGCCCTCTTCGAGCAGGACCACACCGGCCTGCTGTTGAAGCGAATGGAAGAGTGCGTTGACGGCGATTTCCAGGCCTACAAGGCCAAGGGCGGCGCGTACCTGCGCGCGGAGTTCTTCGGCAAGTACCCGGAACTGCTCGAACTGGTAAAGGATTACAGCGACGAGCAGCTTGCGCGCCTTCACCGCGGCGGCCACGATCCGGTCAAGGTCTACAACGCCTACAAGCGCGCCACCGAACACAAGGGCGGACCCACCGTCATCCTGGCCAAGACGGTTAAGGGCTATGGTTTCGGATCGACCGAGGGCCGCAATGCCGCGCACAACGAAAAGAAGCTCACCGATGAAGGCGTAGTCGCGTTCGTCAAGCGCTTCGACATCCCCGTGCCGGACGAGCAGGCAGCCGCAGGCAAGCCCTGGAAGCCCGCTGAAGACGCGCCTGAACTGCAGTACATGCAGGCACGCCGCGCCGAACTAGGCGGTTACCTGCCCAAACGCGAGGTCAAGCCGTTCACCTTTGCCGCACCCTCCATGGACTTCTTCAAGGAGTGGCTCGGCGGTTCCAAGGGCCGCACGGTTTCGACCACGATGGTCTTTGTCGCGATCCTTCGCGCGCTGATGAAGGACAAGGAAGTTGGCAAGCTGATCGTTCCCATCGTGCCGGACGAAGGCCGCACCTTTGGCCTGGAGTCGGCCGTGAAGCAGGTCGGCATCTACGCCAGCGAGGGCCAGAAGTACACGCCGCATGACAGCGACATGCTGCTGAGCTATCGCGAAGAAAGAGACGGCCAGATCCTCGAGGAAGGCATCACCGAGGCCGGATCCATGGCCAGCTTTACCGCCGCCGGAACGGCCTACGCCAACTATGGCGTGCCGTCGGTTCCCTTCTATATGTACTACTCCATGTTCGGTTTCCAGCGTATCGGCGACATGGTGTGGGCGTTCGCGGATTCCCGCGGCAAGGGCTTTCTGATGGGCGGCACCGCTGGCCGCACCACCATGCTGGGAGAAGGTCTTCAGCACCAAGACGGCCACTCCCACGTGCTGTCCAGCACCGTGCCCACCTGCGTCAGCTACGACCCTGCCTTTGCCTTTGAACTGGCTGTCGTGCTGCAGGATGGGCTGCGCCGCATGTACGCGGAGAACGAGCAGATCTTCTTCTACGTGACCATGTACAACGAGGATTACGTCCATCCCGAGATGCCCGCCGGTGATGGCGTGCGCGAAGGCATTCTGCGCGGCCTGTACCGCTTCAAGCCAGCCCTGAAGGAAGGCGCGCAGGCGCAGCTGTTCGGTTCCGGCACCATTCTGAACGAAGTGTTGAAAGCGCAGGGAATTCTGTCCACGCAGTACGGCATTGAAGCCGACGTATGGAGCGTGCCCAGCTACACCGAGTTGCGTCGTGACGCGCTGGATATCGAACGTTGGAATCGCCTGCACCCCGCTGAGCCGGAGCGGCAGCCTTATCTGCTTTCCGCCCTGGGCGACAGCAAGGGTCCGGTCGTGGCGGCCAGTGACTATATGAAGGTCATGCCGGACTCGCTGGCACCCTGGCTCGGCTCGCGCCTGGTCACCCTGGGTACGGACGGTTTCGGTCGCAGCGACAACCGCGAGAACCTGCGCCGCCATTTCGAAGTGGACGCAGCGGCAATCGTGGCGGCCACGCTATCCAAGCTGGTGCGTGAAGGCTCCGTCAGTGCGGAGGTCGCGCAGAAGGCCTTTGCCGATCTCGGCATCGACACCGAGAGCATCGACCCGTCAAAGAAGTAGCACGCACATCGCATGGGCGCTGGCAGCAAAGTCAGCGCCCTTGCTGCATCTCCGCTAAACGAACCTCAGGGAGCTACGTGGGAAAACCGCTGATCAGCGATGCCGCCATGCGCGGCATGTACGAAGCGATGCAGCGGATGCGGATCGCCAAACGCGACCCTGCCGTTCTAAGCGGATGTACGCGCACACAACGCATCGTGTTGCAGGATGAGCCGGAGTCGCTCCTCGCGGCTTTGTTGTCGCAGGTGCGCCGCCGCGACAATCTGCTGACCCACGGCAACAATCCCCTGCTGCCCGCAGCACTGGCGGCCTGTTTCACGGCCGACGCCGCGCCAAAGGTACACACCTGCGCCGGTACAGCGGAAGAGTGCGCGGCGGTCGCTGTGGGCATGGCGCTACGTGCCGCATACAGGCTGCGCAGCGCGAACATGCCTGCAGCTACCGGCGACCAGCCGCCTCGGACTGTAGTGCTTGCGATCCTGAACGAGTTCCCTGCGCTGAAAGGCGCGCTGCAGCTGATTGAGCAGCACGACCTGCCGGTGTTGCTCATCGTGGGCGGCGATGTGGAAAGCCGCGCGGACGCGCAACGTCGTTTGCAATCCACAAAGGTGCCAGTTATGCCGGTTGACCGGACAGACGCGGTAGCCATCTGCCGTGTGACGCAGGAATGCATGCTGCGCGCGCGCAACGGCTGGGGCGGAGCAGTCATGCACGCGGCATCCATGCCCGGTTCGGCCGATCCCCTGCTACTGCTGCGGCAGCACCTTGAAAATCGCAGCCTGCTGTCTACAGGCTTCACCCCGTCGTAAGCCGCTTGCAGACGGTAGACTGTCAGGGTGGCTGCCGACAACCATCCCTCTGCCCGCTGCTATTACCCATGGCGTAAAGCAATCGGCTCTCTTGCTCTTGCCTTGATGGTCACTTCGATCTCTCGCGCGCAGCAGCAGTCGCAGGATGCCACGCTGGAAAATGCTCCGGCATCGCAGGGCAACGATTTCGCACAGAACAGCTTTCCTTCTGCACCCAGGCACTTTGTCATGACGCAACCGATCGTTACTGGCATGCAGATGGCAGCCGCCCCGGCAGCGGCTTACCAGGGTCAGAAACCTTTTGTGCAGCGCTACAGCTACGACGGCAAGCAGTACGTCACGCCTGACCCGCTGGGTTCCACATACATTCCCATGGACAGCTGGATGTATCCCGCGCTGCTGCGGCTCTACTCGCTTGGCTACCTTGACACCGCTTTCCTGTCGCTGCGGCCGTGGACGCGGCGCAGCGTGCTGCACATGCTGGATGAGTCGGAAAGCGACATCCGCTTCGACGGGGATGACCAGGCACTGGAGCTGCTGGACAAGCTGTACTACGCTCTGCGTGATGAACCGCGCAGGGACGGTCCCATCAATCGTGGTGCGGTGTACGGTTTGGAATCAGCCTATGTCGGCATACGAGCGGTACGCGGAACGGTGCTGCGCGACAGCTGGCACTTGGGAACCACATTCAATAATGACTACGGCCGGCCATACTCAAACGGCTTCAACAGCTACAACGGTGCTTCAGGTGTGGCTGAAGCGGGTCCATTCTCATTCTATGTTCGTGCCGAGTACCAGCATGCGCCCGCTTACGAAGGCTATAGCTACCAATTAGCCTCGCGCCTTTCCCTTATTGACACGATCCCGTATCCGGCTCAGTTTGGCCCGCCTGCGCCGAACTTATTCGGCGGCATAGATCGTCCGCAAGCGACCGTTCCGGAAGGCCCGCTACCCGCGCAGAACAATCTCCGCGTCTTGGAGGCGAATGTCTCCGCGCACATCATCGGCCATGAAATCTCATTGGGTAAGACTGATGCCTGGCTGGGGCCGGGCGTCGGTGGTGCCATGGCGTGGTCCAACAACGCTGAAGATCTCTACAGCTTTCGCGTTAACCGTGTCGAGCCGCTGCATATTCCATACTTCAGCCGTGTGTTCGGAGATGTCCGGTATGACTTTTTCATCGGCGCGCTGAAGGGTCACACCTACCCCCGCGCGCCATGGGCGCACTCTGAAATCCTTTCGCTGGCACCGACAAGAAACTTTCAGTTCTCGTTTCAGCGAACGATTATCTTTGGTGGCGCGGGGCATGCCCCGGTCACGCTTCACACCTTTTTGAAGGGCTTTTTCCATCTGACCGACGTCCAGCAGGACCAGAAATATTCACCGGAAGATCCAGGCGCGCGCTTCAGTTCAGTCACCTTCTCGTACCGGCTGCCGTTTTTGCGCAAGTACGCGACGCTTTACGCTGACTCCACGACGCATGATGATGTATTTCCTATCAGTGCGCCGCGCCGCGCGGGCTGGCGTCCCGGCATCTTCCTGCCGAGACTGCCCTTCGCGCCTAGGCTCGACCTGCGCGCAGAAGCTACCTATACCGACTTTGTCACGACGCGCAGCTTTCGCGGTCAGGGTACCTATTTCGAGACCATCCAGCTACAGGGTTATACCAACAAAGGCTTCAACATGGGCGACTGGATTGGCCGCGAAGCCAAGGGTGGTCAGGCATGGCTGACCTACCACCTGTCAGGCAACGAGACCATCACGTTGCAGTACCTGCGCAAGAAAAATGCCAAGGACTTCATTAATAGTGGCTTCGACAGCAGTGGCCGCGAGATTAATGGTGGCACAACGCAAGACATCATCCGCATTGACCTAGTCAAACGGCTTACGCGCGACGTGGAGTTGAAGGCCTGGTACCAGAACGAACGGTGGAAAGCGCCGATCTGGAAAACAGGCCAGCAGGGCAGCAACACGGCAGCTTTTCAGGTCACCTGGTTTCCAAAGCTGCACAGCACGTCACACTTTTAGCTGACTGGCAGTCGGTAAACAGGGGAAGCTTACCGACTTGCCATCGAATCCACGCGGCTCTGAAAGTAATCCAGCGATAGTTTGAGCCCTTCTTCCAACGAGACCTGCGGCTCCCAGCCGAGCAGGGCGCGCGCCTTGGTAATGTCCGGCTTGCGCTGCTTGGGGTCGTCTACCGGCATTGGCTTGTGAATAATCCGGCTGCTCGATCCGGTGGTCCGCAATACCGCTTGCGCGCATTCGAGGATGGTCCATTCGACGGGATTACCGATGTTGGTAGGCAGCGGCTCACCCGACTGCGCCAGCGCGACGATGCCACGGATGAGGTCGGAAACATAGCAGAACGAACGCGTCTGGTTTCCCTCGCCGTACACCGTGAGGTCAGCACCGGAGAGTGCCTGCATCATCAGGTTGGAAATGACGCGGCCATCGTTCGGCTGCAGACGGGGCCCGTAGGTGTTAAAGATACGGACCATGCTGCTGCGCACACCGTAGTAACGGTGATAGGCCATGATGGTGGCTTCGGAAAACCGTTTGGCCTCATCGTAAACCGACCGGGGTCCGATCGGGTTCACGTTGCCCCAGTAGCTCTCCGTCTGAGGGTGCTGCTCCGGGTCGCCGTAGCACTCTGACGTGGATGCGTGTAGAAAACCCGCGTTGTAGCGGCGCGCTAGCTCCAGCGCATTGACCGTACCGTCAGAGCCGACACGCAGTGTCTCCGGTCCCAACTTCATGTAGTCCACCGGGCTGGCCGGCGACGCAAAGTTGAAGATGTAATCCACTTGCCCGAAGTCGAAGGGCCTGCAGATGTCGGCCTGCTCAAACGAAAAGCGGCTCTCACCCTTCAGGTGCTGCAGGTTATCCAGGCTGCCGGTGCAAAGGTTGTCAACGCCGACAACCTCCGCGCCGGTGGCCAGCACGGCATCCGTCAGGTGCGAACCTAAAAATCCCGACGCGCCGGTAATCAGAACTCGCTTCCACTGCATCATCTTGCTCTCTCTTTATGCCTGTTGCGTGGCGTGAATGTTCAGGCGTTGCTTGCGACTTCTTCACGCGTGGGATGAGCCGCAGAACGGCCCACGCTGTAGTAGGTCAGCCCAAATGCTGCCACGGCTGGCGGGTCGAACATATTGCGTCCGTCTACGACGATGGGGTAGCGCAGCGCAGTCCGAATCCGGTTCAGGTCCAGCGAGGCAAACTCCGGCCAATCGGTCAGGATCAGCAATGCATCGGCTTCATCTGCGGCGGCATACGCGTCCGCGACGTACTGCAACTTGTCGCCGGCAGGCAGCACTGCCTCACTGCGTTCGATTGCGGCAGGGTCGAAGGCGCGGATGGAGCAGCCCTCACCCAGCAGCATGCGCACCATCTCAATGGCGGGGCTGTCGCGAATGTCATCCGTGTCGCCTTTGAACGCGAGGCCCAGCACGCCAACGCGCTTGCCGCGCAACGTCCAGAGCGCAGACCGCACCTTGGAGAGGAAGCGCTTCTTCTGCGTCGCGTTGATTTTTTCCACCTCGGTCAGCAGGGTGAAATCCACTCCCATTTGATCTGCTACAGAGCGGAAAGCGGCCACGTCCTTGGGAAAACAGGAGCCACCATAACCAATACCGGGCCGCAGGAATCTTGGTCCGATGCGGCTGTCCAGCCCCATGCCGTTGGCGACCTGCTGCACATTAGCGTCTGTCGCCTCGCACAGGTTCGCCACCGCGTTGATGAACGAAATTTTAAGAGCAAGGAAAGCGTTTGATGCATGCTTGATGATCTCTGCGCTCTTGGTCGAAGTGAGCAGCAATGGCGGCGGTTCCGCGCTGGTGAAGCGGCCAGGAATGATGTTTTGCTGCGTGTAGTAGGAACCGTCCGTCAGCGGCGCATAGATGGCCTGCAGCACGGCAGCCGCGCGTTCGCTGTCCGCACCCACCACGATGCGGTCTGGATGCAGGAAGTCGGAAACAGCGGAGCCTTCCCGTAAAAATTCGGGATTCGATACCACATCGAACATCTTGCGGTCCACACCGTTGCGCTCGATCGAGCGGCGGATCCACTCGTTGGTGTAGACCGGCACCGTGCTCTTTTCGACAATGACCTTGTAACTGTCCAGGTGCCGTGCAATTTCGCAGGCGACGGCTTCCACGTAAGACAGATCCGCGTCGCCCGTTTCTGACTGCGGTGTACCAACAGCTATGAAGATTGCTGCTGCCTTTGCCGTGGCCGCGCCCAGGTCCGTGGTAAAGGTCACGCGCGTATTCCGATAGCGCTGCAACAACTCCGGCAGGTGTTCCTCGTGAATTAGTGAATCGCCACCCTGCAGTGCCGCAACCTTGCGTGGATCGTTGTCGACGCAGGTAACCTGATGACCCATTTCAGCGAAGCAGACAGCCGCGACAAGGCCAACATAGCCTGACCCGACAACCGCAATTTCTACACTTTTGCTCATTGGAAAAGAGTAACTCAGGCATACGGCTTCGGCATTCGCAAAGTGCAACAGCGGCACGGGCGAACACACCTTTCGGGAAAGGTGATATCCATTACGACGTTTTCGGTCATTTACACTCTTGAGGAGATGGCGTCTGACGCGGACCAAACACAACCCCGGAGCTCCGGCCTGAACGACACAGGGCTTGGCGCGGTCTCCGGTGACAGTGCGCTCACAGAAGCACTGGCAGTACTCCGAAAACGGCGATGGATTGTCATTGCCTGTATTCTCTGCGGCATTCTTTACGGCATTTACAAAAGCTCCACACAGCCCATTCTTTACACCGCCATTGGCCGCATCCTGGTGCGCAACTCCAGCACGGCAAGCGAATACAGCGTGGGCGCGGTAGTTTCGGGCCAGCAGGACAATCAGCTTGAAACGGCTGTACTGGTCATCATGAGTGATTCGCTGCTGCTGAGTGTCGCAAAAGAGATGAACCTGCAAAACAACGCAGACTTCATGGGTTTCGATCCGCGGCTGCAGCCCCACTTTCAAGACCTGAACGATCCAGCCGTGCGCTTCGGCGTGCTTGGCCGCATGAATGGCGCGGTGCAGGTTTCACTGATCCCGCGGTCACAGATTATTCGCATCACCTGCGTTACGGGCAAGGCACAGCTCGCTGCGGACATCGTCAACCACATCATCAATGCGTTTCAACAGCGATCGTACGAGTCGCGCTTCCAGTCTACCCAGCGTGTGTCGCAGTGGCTGCAAAGCCAACTGGACGACCTGAAGCAGCAGGTTGAAACGTCGCAGGAACAGTTGATCGATCTGCAAAAGCGGCTGGGCGTGCTGGGCCTGAATTTTGACGGTGCCAAGCCAACCACGGAGAGTGCCGCATCCGTCGATGCACTGGTTGCGGCAACCGGCAAAGCCAAGGTCGACCGCATTCTTGCAGAGTCGCGCTACCGGGTGTTGAGCAGCTCTGACCCGAATCTGCTGGAAAGCAATCTGGATGTGAATGGCGGCCAGTCGCAGCTTTCACGTTTGCGCAGCGATGCCGCTGAAACGCGAGCCACCATTGCCCAGGACAGCGTGACACTGGGCGCAAAGAATCCACAGATACTGGCCCTGCAGGCGCACCTTCGCGAGACCGAGCGCGAGTTGCTTACAGAACAGACGCGCCTGCTGACTGAATCGAAGCAGGCGCTTGTCGCGGCACAGGCAAACGAGCGCCAGACCACCGCCGCTCTGGAGTCGCAGAAGAACGATGCCTTCAAGCTGCGGAATGATCTTGTGGAATACACCCTGCGCCAGCGTGATTATGAGGCCAACCGCACCCTGTATGAAAGCCTGCTGTCACGGCTGCGTGCGGCCAGCGTGCAGGCTGGACTGGACTCGGTAGAGATCGACGTTGTTGATCAGGCGTATCGCCCCGCGACCATTACGACAGCTTCGCGTTCCAGCATCCTGTTCAAGACAGTCGCTGTTGGCTTGATTGCCGGCCTGGTACTGGCCTTTACGCTTGAAAGTCTCGACACCGGCATTCGCAGTGTCGCGGAACTGGAACAAATTACGCAGCTGCCATCGCTGAGCGTCATTCCCAGGGTACGTCGTACGGCAAGCGAAGCAGGCGCGGCGGTAAGTGTTGCGCGCAGCAACCTGGGCGTGCTCGCTACGTCCAAATCTCAGTTTTCAGAGGCATTCCGTTCGCTGCGGACGTCGCTGATGCTGGCACGCACAGGCAAAACTCCAAAGCTCATTGTGGTGACAAGTTCAACACCCACCGAGGGCAAAACAACGGTTTCCACGAACCTGTCCGTCATCCTCGCGCAGGGCGAGACGCGGGTGCTGCTGATTGACGGCGACCTGCGCCGGCCCAACGTACACCACCGCTTTGGCATGAATGGCCGCGTTGGACTTTCGACCGTGTTGTCCGGCGGTACAACATTAGCAGAAGGTGTTCGCAACGTTCCTGAGGTACCAAATCTTGACGTTCTCTGCAGCGGTCCTGTACCCCCTTTTCCTACAGAGATGCTCTCCTCGGAAGCCATGGGAAACCTGCTGAAAGAATGTGCCGGTATCTACACGCACATTGTGATTGACACACCACCGATCCTGTCCGTTACGGACGGCATCATCCTGGCACGCTATGCGGACTCCGTCGTGATCGTCGTTCGCTACGGCAAAAGCAGCCGCAACGTGGTGCGGCGCTCCCGCGAGTTGCTGGGCCGCTCGGGGGCGGCACTTACGGGGGTTGTACTGAACTCTGTCGACATCACCGCTCCGGAGTACTACGGCTACTACGGCTACTCTGGTTACAGCTACTCCAACATTGACTCTGAGTCGTGGGAGAGTGAAAGCGACAAGCCCTCGACGCGCGGCAAAGGGGAAGCATGAAATCCGCTCGCCTTCTCTGCTGTTTTTCAATGCTGCTTTGCATCTTTCTGCTGAGCACCGCAAAAGGACAGTTCACAGGTACCGCGCCGACTTCAGCGCCTGGGCTGAACGTGCGCCAGACGCTGACCGCCGACCCGGCCATCCTGTACCCACCCGACCGCGAGATGCGTCTGCTGGCCGGCGACCTGCTTCGCGTGAGTGTCTATGGTGTACTCCCGACCTACGCCGATACCGAGCGTGTGTCACTGGATGGCTCGATCCGCCTGACCCTCGCCGGTGTCATCCAGATGCAGGACTTGTCACTCAAAGAGGCTGAGGCGGCTGTTGCCGCGCGCTTTGAACAGGAACAGACCTTCCACAACGCTCAGGTTCAGATTGAAGTTGTGGAGGCTCCCGGTCATACAGCCACCGTGATCGGAGCGGTAAAGGGGACGGTGCCGATCCTTGGACACATGCGCCTCTATGACGTGCTTTCGCGCCTGGGCGGTTTGCCACCGAATGCCAGCACTGTGCTTAACATTCAGCGGCCCGGCCTCGCTGCTCCAATAGTTGTGGATATCGGCAACGATGCCGCGCACAATACGTTTGGCAATGTTCCCGTGTTCGCGGGTGACACCATCATCGTGGGTCAGGTCGGCTACTTCTACGTGGTTGGTGCCGTGAACAAGCCAGGTCCGAGCCCGCTCAGCGGATCGGTACCGACCACCGTATTGCAGGCGCTCTCCTCCGCTGGAGGCACAAACTTTTCCGCCAAGGCGAACGACTCGCAACTGATCCGGTTTACAGGCACCCAACGCACCGCAATCAAGGTGCCGCTGAAGAAGATTATGGACGGCAAGGTAGAAGACATTCCCCTGCAGTCCGATGACATCCTGCTGGTACCCTCCAGCGCCATCAAAAGCGCCATTCGGAACGGCGGCATCTCTACGGCAATTGCAATTGCGCTGGCTTACGTAACCGTAGCGCAACGTTGAAGTTGAGTACCGACCGGCACACCAGGAGGACCATGCAGGCGGACAAAGCCACGCGGAAGTTTCGACTGGCCTACGTGGTAAGCCATCCGATCCAGTACCAGGCCGGTCTGCTGCGCCTGCTGGCCGCACAGCCTGATATCGACCTGCTGGTACTGTTCTGCTCAGACTTCTCCGCGCGGGACTACCAGGACGCCGGCTTCGGTGCGGAAATTCGCTGGGACGTGCCCCTGCTCGAAGGCTATCGCTCCGCGGTTCTGCCACGCTTCCGTGAAACCAACAGCCCAAGCCCGACCCGGCCTGTCGCGCACGGGTTCTTTCGCCACCTGCGGCGCGGTATGGATGGCGCACCCTTCGACGCGGTATGGGTCCACGGCTACTCCACAGTGAATGCCCTTCATGCCATGCTGGCGGCCAAGGCGCTGGGCTTACCTGTGCTGTTGCGCGCGGAATCTTGGCTGCAGGATCGCAATCGATCCCGGCTGAAGCTCCTGCAAAAGCGCGTCTTCTTTGGCCTGCTGCGCTGGCTTGTAACGGCCGTGCTGCCCATCGGCACGCGCAATGCGCAATACTGGGTGCATTACTTTGGTGAACACTTTCCCTCGTTCCCAGTGCCCTACACAGTCGAGAACAGCTACTTCGCCTCGCGCAGTGCCGCAGCCTCGGCGTCACGCCTCCATCTGCAGCAGGAGCTTGGGGTCGAGCCGGGCAGGCCCGTTATTCTGTTCGCGTCCAAGTTGCAGGAGCGCAAGCACTGCGACCACCTGCTGGAGGCCTACCTGCAACTTTGCGCAGAAAGCTATGGAGCTACACCGCCTTATCTCCTGATCGTCGGCGACGGCGAGACACGGCCTGCTCTTGAGCAGCGTGCGCGTGACAGCGGCTGCGACGGTATCCTGTTCGCGGGCTTTCGCAACCAGAGCGAACTGCCCCGCTTCTTTGATCTGAGCACGGTCTTCGTGCTGCCCTCGCGGCACGAGGCCTGGGGCCTGATCACCAATGAAGCCATGGCCTGCGGGCTGCCCGTCATCGTTACCACCGACGCCGGTTGTGCAACTGACCTGGTGAGGCACGGTGAAAACGGGTTTGTCTACGCGGTCGGCGATATCCGCGCCCTGCGGGATGGACTGGCAGCAACACTGGAACCGGGACGGGCCGCAGCCATGGGCCAGCGCAGCCGCGAGATCATCGCCGGGTGGAGCTACGCGGAAGATGTCAACGGTTTGCGGTCGGCCCTGCGCTTTGTCTCGGGATCGCAGCAACATGAACCGGCTGCGGAGAAGGGCTGGTAGCAACAGATGCATGTTCTGCACATCATCAGCACGCTCGACCCTGCTGCCGGCGGCCCGGCAGAAGGCGTGCGCCTGTTGCTTTCGCAGTCAGAGGATGGCTGCACCGGTGAAGTCGTTACCCTGGACGCGCCAGACGCGCCATGGCTGCGGGGTTTGCCTTTCCCGGCGCACGGCATCGGCCCCATTCGCACCATTTACAGCTACCATCGCCGCCTGTATCCCTGGCTGCGGGCAAATCGGCACCGCTTCGACGGCTTTCTGCTGAACGGCATGTGGCAATACCTAGGCCTGGCTACCATGCTGGCCGCGGGCAGGCACACGCCGTACATGGTGTTCGCCCACGGCATGCTCGATCCCTACTTCAAGCGCCGTTTTCCCATGAAGCACATTAAGAAGGTGCTGTATTGGTACCCAATCGAGTTCTGGGTGCTTCGCCGGGCCTTTCGCGTGCTGTTCACCACCGAAACCGAGCGCGATCTGGCCCGGCAGAGCTTCGCGTTCTCTTCATGGAGACCGGAGATTGTGCCTTACGGCGTGCTGCTGCCGTCTATGGATCCCGCTGCGCTACAGGCGGACTTCTATGAGGCCGTTCCACAACTTCGCGCAAAGCGCTTCCTGCTCTTCCTCGGCCGCATCGACCCCAAAAAAGGCTGCGACCTGCTGGTGGAGGCGTTTTGCCGCGCCGCTGATCCCGATCTGCACCTGCTGATGGCCGGGCCGGATCGCGACGGGTGGACGCCGGAACTGCAGGCGATTGCCGAGCGTGCGGGGTGTGCTGACCGTATCCACTGGCCGGGCATCCTGCGCGACTCTCGCAAATGGGGAGCCTTCTTCGCCGCGGAAGCTTTTATCCTGCCGTCGCACCAGGAGAACTTTGGCATCGCGGTCGCCGAGGCACTTGCCTGCTGCAGGCCCCTGCTGCTGTCAGACCAGGTTAATCTGGCAGTCACCATCCAGGACGATGGTTGCGCGCTCATTGAGCCCGATACCATTGCAGGCACTGAGCGGCTGTTGCGGCGCTGGGCCGCACTGAGCCCCATCGAGCGAGGAGCCATGGAACAAAACGCCCTCGCGTGCTTTCACCGGCATTTCGACCTGCGCGAGAGCGTCCGAACAATCGATCGACTGTTCGCCTCGGCCAACGGACACCGGAAGGAGTGCCGCTGATGCCCCGACCCGTGGCTTACGATTCATCAGCGGGTGGTGTTGCCGAAGACGTCGCCGACCCTTACCAGCGGCCCGCTTTTTCACTACGGAACCGTTTCCTCCGGCTGCTCTGGACGTTGATTCATCTGCTGCTCTATCGCACGTCACCCGTCCCGTTCCACGCGTGGCGCAGCCTTCTGCTGCGTCTTTTCGGGGCGACCCTGGGGCCAAGATGTAAGTTCTATCCTGCGTCGAAAGTCTGGGCGCCCTGGAACCTGCACTGCGCTGGTCATGTGGTGATGGCAAACGGGGCGGAAATTTACAATCCCGCTCCCATGCACTTCGGCTCCCATGCCATCGTTTCGCAGGGTGCTTACCTGTGCGGAGCCACGCACGATTACAATCGCGCCGAGTTTCCCCTGCTGGCGTACGAGATGCGCTTTGGCTCCTATAGCTGGATTTGCGCACGCGCTTCGGTCGGGCCGGGCGTGCAGGTCGCTGAGGGTGCGGTGCTGGGCATGTCCAGCGTGGCGACACGGTCGCTCGAAGCCTGGACGGTCTATGCCGGCAACCCTGCCGCTGCACTCAAGGCTCGCACCCCAGTGCGCCGCGAAGCGGAGCCATCCGCATGATCTCGGTTGTTATCCTCACAAAAAACGAAGCGAACGATATCGCCGGCGCCATCGAGAGTGTTGCCTTTTCCGACGATGTGCATGTCTTCGACTCCCTGAGCACCGACGGTACCCAGGAGATCGCGGCGGGGTTAGGTGCTGTCGTGCATCAACGTGCTTTCGACAACTACGCCGCGCAACGGAATGCATCGCTTGCCGCGCCACGATTCCGCCACAACTGGATCCTGATCCTGGACGCGGATGAGCGGCCCACGCCCGCACTCGCCGCGGAGATGCTGAAAGCCATAGGCGACGCAGCAGCTGAAACAGCCGCATTTCGGCTGCGCCGGCATGATTACTTGTGGGGCACATGGCTGAAGCACGCCCAGATCACGCCCTTCTATACCCGGCTGGTGCGCCGTGGCAAGGCGCGGTACGTCCGTGAGGTCAACGAACTGCTGGAAGTTGAAGGCCAAATTGATGAACTGCAGCAACCGCTGAATCACTTCCCTTTTTCCAAAGGCATCAGTCACTGGGTGGCCAAGCACAACGTGTACTCCACGATGGAGGCGCAGCTTGTCGCCAGCGGTGCTGCCCTTGCTGATGCTTCGCTGCGTACAGCCCTTTTTGACAAGGACAGGGGCATGCGGCGGGCGGCGCAGAAGGCGCTCTTCTTCCGGCTGCCGTTGCGGCCGGCGCTGAAATGGTGCTACATGATGTTTATACGCGGGGCCATCTTGGACGGCTACGCGGGCCTTACCTACGCCACGCTGCAGAGCGTTTACGAGTACTTGATTGTGCTGAAGACACAGGAAATGCTGAAGCGTCCCTGACTTAGTCTCTAATTGCTGTGAACTGGCTTCGGAGAAAGTGCCTCTCAGTGGGCTAAGCTTCGATCCTGGATCTCTATCTAACTACGAAGCTTTGCTAAGAGATCAGTTGGATGAACGGGCTTTGCAAGAATCTCGAACTCATGTCCTTGCGCACGAGCCTTTTCGAGTAGGTCAGCCGTTGCAGCCTGCCCGCTGAAGAGCAGGATTTTACAGTTCGGCAGCTTCGCGCGAACCTTGATGGCGGCTTCTATACCGGTCATGCCCGTCATAATAACGTCTGAGATCAGCATGTTTGGCTGAAACTCTTCCAGGCTCTCAACGGCGGTCTCGCCGGAGTAAACCGCTTTTGCTTCAAAGCCCGCCTGGTTCAGAATAATTGCGAGTGTATTTGCGATCACCTGTTCGTCGTCTGCAACCAGGACTCGCGGTTTGGTGGGAGTGGTCGTCATGTCTTTCTAAGTTCTATCCCAGCGGCTCTGGTAAGTGCAAGTTTACACAGGGCGAATAAACGCCAGTTCAGAAGATGATAGGCTGCACGTACTGGTGGCCAGCCAGCCCTATCTGGCCTGCCGCGTGTCCTCTGCACTACAACGACTGCATTCTAGTTGGTGAAAGCATGCCCCAGGCAATCATCCGCGCAGAGCGGGTTGAAAAGTACTACGCGCAACCAAGCGAGAACCGCATCCAGGTGATATCGCCAACCGATCTGGCGATTGCCCCGGGTGAGATCGTAGCGTTGCTGGGGCCTTCCGGATCGGGTAAATCGACCCTGCTGCGCATGCTTACGGGGCTTTCCCTGCCATCAGCCGGGCAGGTCTACTGGCATGAAAAACCCATCGGGAACGTGGAAATCAACGTCTCGATCGTTTTCCAAAGCTTTGCACTCTTCCCCTGGCTGACTGTGCTGGAGAACGTGGAGGCACCGTTGCAGGCGCGCGGAACCGAGCCGGGGGAACGCCGTCGCCGTGCCTTGAAGATGCTGGACACCGTGGGCCTGGATGGCTTTCAGCATGCCTATCCAAAGGAATTGTCAGGTGGCATGCGCCAGCGCGTTGGCTTTGCGCGGGCCCTGGTTGTCGAGCCGGAAGTGCTGTTTATGGATGAACCCTTTTCCGCGCTGGACGTGCTGACGGCCGAGAACCTGCGGTCTGAGCTCCTTGAGTTATGGCAGAAGAAGACCATGCCCACCCAGGCAATCTTCATTGTGACCCACAACATTGAGGAAGCTGTTTTGCTGGCCGATCGCATTATCGTGCTGGGCCGCAACCCGGGCCACGTGCGCACCGACTTCCGTGTGGCGCTGCAGCATCCGCGCGACCGCAAGGCTGGCGCGTTTACCCAGTTAGTCGATTACATCTACAAGGTGCTGACGCAACCGGACGCACAACCACCCGCCCTGCCTCGGACTGTCGGCGGGAAGCGTGTCCGCGATCAGCGTCTGATGAGCTATCAGATGTTGCCGCACGCACGACCCGGAGGCATTGCCGGCCTGATGGAGCTGATGCTGGATCACAGTGGCAAGGCCGACATCTACCGCCTCGCCGATGATCTTGCTTTTGAGATCGACGACCTTCTGCCCATCGTTGACGCCGCTTCGCTGCTTGGCTTCCTCTCTGTAAATGAGGGCGACGCCACCCTGACAGCGACCGGCGCGGAGTTCGCGAATGCGGAAATCCTGCGGCAAAAAGAGATCTTCCGCGAAGCCGCGGTGGGCAACGTCCTGTTGTTGCGGCAAATTGTGCGGGCACTGGAGTCAAAGAGCGACGGCAGCGTGGCCGAGGAGTTCTTTCACGACATGCTGGACGAGCAGTTCAGCGAGGAGGAAACTCTGCGTCAATTGGAGACGGCCGTAAACTGGGGCCGCTACGCGGAACTGTTCGACTTCGACGCCGCTCGACGCCGTTTTACGCTACCGAGCAGTCAGAGCACCGAAGCTGCGCTGGAGGCAGGCGGATGAACCCCTGCCGACTGGAGAGCGGGCAATGAAGATGCTACCGGATCGCTTCGGTGGCCTTCGCTCCCGGGGTGAACTCGGCCTGCCGCAGACGCTTGCGCGCAGCCAGGCACTTCGCCGTTCATGGCCTGTCCTGCTCGACCTGGTGGTAGCCGTGATCGGTCTTGCTGTCTTCTACGGCATGATGCAGGTGGCAAAGCTGTGGATAGGCCATCCACAACCGAACGTGGTGTTGTCGCTATCACCGCGCGCGCTGCCGCGGTATGCGCTGTACTCCGTCGTGCGCATGGGATTGGCTTACCTGTTGAGCCTCGTCTTTGCGATTGGGTACGGCTACGTGGCCGCGTACAGCCGGCGGCTCGAGGGGCTGATGATCGCCGCGCTTGACATCCTGCAGTCGATACCGGTGCTGAGTTTCCTGCCGGGCGTGATGCTTGCCATGACGGCGGTCTCCCGGTCGCACCAGATTGGGCTTGAGCTGGGTGCCATCATCCTAATCTTTACCGGGCAGGTTTGGAACATGGCTTTCTCGTTCTACTCGTCGCTGAAAAGCCTGCCTCGCGAATTGACAGAAGCGAGTACCATTTACGGCTTCTCGCGCGCCCAGCGCCTTCTGCAGTTGGAGTTGCCCTATGCCGCCATCGGCCTGATCTGGAACTCCATGGTCTCAGTTGCGGGTGGATGGTTCTTTCTGATGGCGTGTGAGATGTTCGTGCTGGGTTCGCGCGATTTTCGCCTGCCCGGCCTGGGCAGCTACCTGCAGACGGCTGCCAGCGAAGGCAGGACGACCGCGATTCTGTGGGGGCTGGCGACCATGATCTTCATCATCGTTGCAACCGATCAGCTGTTGTGGCGACCCGTGATTGCATGGAGCGATCGCTTTAAGTTCGAACAGGTGGAGAGTGACAGGCGTGTGCGTTCACCGTTGTTGCACATGCTGCGCCAGTCCAACGTTGCGCAGGCGCTTGGGCGCGTCACGCTGCAACCGCTAACGGAAAAGCTATACAGGCGCGAGGCGGCGCACCACTCCACGCACCCGGAGTATGACGCAGCCACCCGCAAAGCACCTTCGCGACTTCTGCGCGGGATCGTTTACACGGTCCTGCTGGCAGTCATGGCATATGCCGCCTTCCAGGCGCTGCATCTGCTGCGCACTATTGACCGTTACGAACTAGGCCGGATCCTTCGCGGTGCCGGAGCTACGCTGCTGCGTGTGACCGCGGCGTTGCTATTGGCAACTGCATGGACAGTACCTGCTGGGGTTGCCATTGGTTCGCATCCACGCCTGGCACGGATCGCGCAGCCGCTTGCGCAGGTAGCCGCCAGCGTTCCTGCCACCGCGCTGTTCCCCGTGCTTCTTCTCCTATTGCTTCAGACCGGGGCAGGCATGGGCACCGCTGCCATTCTGCTGATGCTTCTGGGCACCCAGTGGTATGTGCTGTTCAATGTCATTGCCGGGGCCATGGCTATCCCTGGTGACCTGAAAGAAGTTGCCCGGCTGTTCCGCTTCAGCACCGCGCAGCGGTGGCGAACGATCATTCTGCCGGGTATCTTTCCATTTCTGCTGACTGGACTGATTACGGCATCCGGTGGCGCATGGAACGCGAGCATTATCGCCGAATACTTTCGGCTGAAAGGAGAGACCATGACAACGTTCGGGCTTGGCGAACAGATTAGTGCTGCCACCGACTCAGGTCAATTTGCGGTTTTGCTGCTTGCCACCATTGTCATGGCTCTGATGGTAGTCACCATAAACCGACTGGTGTGGAGACCCCTCTTCCGCCTGGCTGAATCCAAATACAAACTGGACGGTTAGTCTGCTCAAGCGTGTCAAAATCCGAGAGACAACCTCGCCTCTTGACTGCTGTATGAGCTAAAGATTGCTTTTGCCTTCGGAAGATGGCACATCCTGATTCAACACACTGTCGTGCCCGCCATTCCATCGCCGCCGCAGTGCAAAGACAACAGCCAGCAGAGGTGGCGCAAGTAACGCTCCCCACGGCGGAAGGAGGATGCCACCTGCAATAGGACCCAGCATGGCGGCCCACCATGGCACCAGCGTTGTTCTCTTCAACAGCAACGGCTGCACCAGCAGACCATCCACAATCGCAATCAAAGCGTAGAGGCCCAGCGTCCACCAAAGCTTGTCCAGCCCTGTGTTCACGCTGGCGAAAGATGCGGCAATGGCTGGCCCGCAAACAGAAAGTGCGGTGCCGATACCGGGCACAAACTGGCACACCGCTCCAACAATGGCCCAAAGCGGAGCCCATGGAACATGAATGAAGTACAGTCCGGCAAACCACATGATGCCGACGACCAGCGCATCCAGCGTGGTGGCACGCCACCACCCCATAATCGCCCCGCCAGCGGTTTGCAGATGCCCTTTCGTAATAATCTCGTTCCGCACTCTTACCTCCGCTGCGCGCCCGCACCAAACCACGCTGTTATTCGATGCATCACAACCTTCTGTACCGTACCCGACATAAGAGAACATGCCCAAGCGGTACAGGCAGGATTGTGCGCGAGGAGCTGAAAAGAAGATGGCAGTGATGATGCAAGGCTTTTACTGGGACTGTGCCAAAGAAGAAGACAGGCTGGGCGAATGGTGGAACTACCTGGCAGAAGAAGTACCAAAATTAGGTAAGAAAGGTGCTGGCTTCGATTCCATCTGGCTGCCGCCCATCTCAAAGGCTGCTGACAAAGGATCGGTGGGGTACGACCCTTACGATTACTTCGATCTCGGCGACTTCCAACAGAAAGGCCAGCTCAAAACCAGCTATGGCAACCGGGCTGAACTGGAGAAGCTAATCGCCATCATTCATGAAAATGGCATGGGTGCGATCGCCGACATGGTCATCAACCACAACAGCGGCGCGGACGAGGAAGAAGAAAACCCGCTCGACGGCCAGAAGCGTTGGACGAAGTTCACGCCGGCCAGCGGCAGGTTTGCACGAAACTGGGACTGCTTCCATCCATCGCGTTACGAGAAGGTCATGATGGAGGGCGAGCAGTTTGCCGGCTTTCCGCACCTTTGCCACCGCAATCCCAAGGTGTACGGTGCCATGTACGACTATGCCCGCATGATCATTGAGGATCTGGATTTCGACGGCTTTCGCTTCGATTTTGTGAAGGGCTTCGGCGCGTGGATGATCGGTCTGCTCGCCAAGTACGAGTACCAGAAAAAGGACAATCCAAACTTCAGCCCCTTTGTCGTGGGCGAATTTTGGTCAGGCCCGGAAGGTATCGGCGACTGGCTGGATTCAGTAAGCAAGTTGACCGTTCGCAAATTGCAGCATTTGATTTTCCACTCCGCTACAAGCTGAAGGACATGTGCGATACGCCCGGTTACGACCTTCGCAAACTGACAGATGGCCATTCCGTATCAGCCGCGCGGCCCTTTAACGCTGTGACTTTTACTGAGAACCATGACATGGGCGGTAATGAAGTCGTCAATGACAAGATGCTGGGCTACTCCTT